>NZ_NFHK01000045.1:0-20964 GCF_002161315.1 Faecalibacterium sp. An77 | reverse complement strand
GCCCAGCACCCAGAAGGCCCCCCGAATCCCCCACCGGGGGGCCAGGGTCCGCACCAGCAGGGTCAGAAAGGCCCCCGACAGCCCGGCGGCGGCCCCGATGATGCCGGTGGCGAAGCCTTTCCGGCCCTGATACCACTTCTGGGCGCAGGACTGGATGGCGGGATAGAGAAAGGCGGTGCCCAGCCCGGCGGGGACGCTGAACACCCAGGGCATGGCCCAGCCCCAGGCGGACGGCAGCAGGGCCGCCCCCGCCAGGCCCCCTTCCAGCAGGGCGGTGCCCCAGAGGGCGGCGCAGCGGGGGCCGCGGCGGTCCTGCAGAAAGCCCCCCAGCACGCACCCCACCCCATAGGCGGCGATGAGGACGCTGAAGGCCAGGGCGGCGGCCTCCTCGGCCAGGGCGTATTCCTCCATTACCGGCTGCTGGAACACCCCCCAGGCGGCGGGCAGGCCGGTGAGCAGCTGGATGCAGGCCCCGGCGGCCAGGATGGCCCAGGGATGGGCGGCGGTGAATCTGGAACTGGACATGGGCAGACACTCCCCTCTTTTTGGGGATAGTATGCCCTTTTTGGTTGACAATCCGGGCCCCGATTCTATATAATGAAAGGCACAGTTTTGCACACGCTTATGCAGCCGGGGCCTCCGGCCGGAAACAGAGAGGGAGTCAATACACCATGAAAATTCAACCGTTGAAAGGTATGCGGGACCTTCTGCCCGCCGAACAGACCCTGCGGGACTACATCCAGGGCCAGATTCTGGAGGTTTACCGGGCCGCGGGCTTTGAGCGGATTTCCACCCCCATGCTGGAGGACATGGAAAACCTGGACAAGTCCGACGGCGGCGAAAACCTGAACCTGATTTTCAAAGTCCTCAAGCGGGGCGAGAAGCTTTCCGCCGCCCTGGAGGCCGGCAAGTACGATGCGCTGTCCGACATGGGCCTGCGCTACGACCTGACCCTGCCCCTGTCCCGCTACTACGCCGCCAACCGCAGCGTCCTGCCCAGCCCCTTCAAGGTGATCCAGACCGACCGGGTGTTCCGTGCCGAGCGCCCCCAGAAGGGCCGCCTGCGGGAGTTTGTCCAGTGCGACATCGACATTCTGGGGGACGAGAGCCCCAACGCCGAGGTGGAGCTGATCGACGTCACCGCCCGGGCCCTGCTGAAGATCGGCTTTGACGGCTTCACCGTCAACATCAACGACCGCCGGATTCTCCGGGGCATGCTGGAGAGCATGGGCTTTGCCCCCGAGACCCTGGATTCGGTCTGCATCACCTTCGACAAGATGGACAAGGTGGGCGCCGAGGGCGTCCGGGCCGAGCTGACCGAAAAGGGCCTGCCCGCCGGCGCCATCGACCAGCTGGCCGCCTTCCTGGCCCAGGGCGAAGTGACCCTGGACGCGGTGGCCGCCCGCTGCGCCGACCCCGCCATCGCCAGCGACCTGAAATACGTCCTGGAAACCGCCGGCCGTCTGGCCGAGGGCAAGTACAAGGTGGCCTACTGCCCCAGCCTGGTCCGTGGCCAGGGCTACTACACCGGCATGGTGTTTGAGGTGGTGTGCCCCCAGTTTGCGGGCGCCGTGGCCGGCGGCGGCCGCTACGACAACATGGTGGGCAAGTTCCTGGGCCAGCAGGTGCCCGCGGTGGGCTTTTCCATCGGCTTTGAGCGGGTCTGCGGCATCCTGCTGGAGCAGGGCTACCAGATCCCCGGCGCCAAGCAGAAGATCGCTCTGCTGTACCCCGCCGGCGCCGACTTCCCCGCCGTTCTGGCCCAGGCCGAAACCCTGCGGGCCGACTACGGCGTCACCGTCCTGGCCCAGGGCAAAAAGCTGGGCAAGCAGCTGGCCGCTCTGGAGACCGCCGGTTTTGCCGGGGCCGCCTTCGCCGGCAAGGACGAGATCAAGTGGTTTGCCGAGCGGAAGTAAATATTTCCCTGTATCAGATGGCGGCGGGCCCCGGGCCTGCCGCCTTTTTGCGCCCTTACCTATTTATAAAGGAGGTCTGTCATGATTCTGGCCCTGCAGGGCGGGATGGCGGTGGGCAAAACCACCGCCGCCCGCTGCGTCGCCCGGCACGCCCCGGAGGTCACCGTCTTTTTTGAGAACAACGACGAGGTGATCGCCCAGGTGCGCCGCCGCGGCCTGGTAAAAACCAACTATCCCGACTATCTGGAAATCCAGCGGCTGTGGCTGGACCATGCGGTCCGCCGGTATCAGGCCGCGGCGGCCTGTCCCCATGCCCTTCTGGACTACGGCCCCGAGGAAATCCTCTTTTACACCCTCCACTACCCCGCCTCCGCCGGCCATCCCGACTGGGATGTGGCGGGCCCTCTGGCCCGGGAACTGGAGGCCGCCCGGCAGTGTATGCCCCATCGGATTCTCTTTCTGGACGCCGCCGACCCCCAGCTTTGCCGCCGCAAGGAGGGGGATGCCGCCCGGGACCGGGGATTCTTTGACCACACCCTGACCCACCTGCTGCCCGCCAAGCGGGCCTGGTTCGCCGCCCTGGACCGGGTGGACTGGCTGGACACCACCGCCCTCTCCCCCGACCAGACCGGCGCGGCGGTGCTGGCCTGGGTCCAGGGCTGTCTGGCGGCGGAGGAATAACCATCCGGCGTTTCGGAGCACATTTTTCCTGCAAGTAAAGGCTTTCTCCGTTTCAGCGGACAACCATCCGTTTTTATTGCAATCCACATTCCAGAACGTAAAACAGCCCGGGCCAGACGGTATTCGTCCAGCTCGGGCTGTTTTGGGGCTTCGGGGGCGCGCGCCGACTCGCGCCCGCTCCTTTCAGGAGGTTTCAGAAGGCTTTCGGAAAGGGCAAAAATCAGGTGTTCCGGGGCTTCCAGTCCTTGTAGTTCTGGTAGCCGGAAGCCGGCTTGCCCAGGGTGGACCACAGTTCATCCGCCGCCGGCTGCCATTCGGCCGCGTAGGCGGTGCACTTGGCGCACAGGTGTTCCACCGTCTCAGGGGAGGCGAGATCGGTGTTATGGGCTCCGGTCTTGTGGACCATCTCCTCCAGACAGGCGGGGTTTTCCAGCATGGGACAGGGCCGCAGGTGGTTCTTGTTGAAGGGCTGGCCGTCCCGGTAGGCCATGAACAGGGGGCTCCGGAGAATTTCCAGAATCGAGCTGTCATGAATGTTGGCGTTGGAATAGTGGATAAAGACACAGGGCTCGGCGTCGCCGGCGGAATTGATATGGAAGTAGTTCCGCCCGCCGGCAATGCAGCCGCCCACGTACTGGCCGTCGTTCTGGAAGTCCATGGGGAAGAACTCGATGGGGCATTCCGTCGAACGGATGTAGCGGATTCGCTGGATCATGTACTTGCGCTGCTCCATCGTGGGCATCAGGTCGGGCACCGCGTCGCTGCCCACCGGCATATAGTGGAAGTAGAAGCCGAACCGCGCTCCCTTGTCGGCGATCATCTGCAAAAATGCATCGCTGGTCACCGCTTCCACGTTGGCCCGGGTGTAACAGATGGAGGTGCCGAAGGGGATGCCGTGGGCCTTCAGCAGGTCCATGGCGTGCATGACGGCGGCGTAATGGCCGTCGCCCCGGCGGGCGTCGTTGGTCTCGGGAGTGCCCTCGATGGACAGGATGGGGATGATGTTCCCCAGCCGCACCAGCTCGGCGCAGAAGGCCTCGTCGATCAGGGTGGAGTTGGTGTAGATGGCAAATTCGGCGTCGCTGTGCTTTTCGGCCAGACGGAGGACGTCGGCCTTCCGCACCAGGGGCTCGCCGCCGGTCAGCATATAGAGATAAACCCCCAGCTCCTTGCCCTGGGTCAGGATTTTGTCCATGTCCTCAAAGGAGAGGTTGTTCCGGTTGCCGTAGGTCCCCGCCCAGCAGCCGGCGCAATGCATATTGCAGGCCGAGGTGGGGTCAAACAGAATCAGCCAGGGGATATTGCACTGGTAGATTTCGCGGTTTTTGCGGATCATCCGGGTGCCGCGGATAAAGGCCTCGTACCCCAGGTTCAGGGCGGTGACCCGGGCCACATGGGGGTCGGTCTCGTCCAGCACCCGGTTGATATAGCGGACCCACTTGTTGTTGGGGTCGCTGAACATGGCCTGGGCCTTTTCATAGCTCTCCTGGGTGAAATCCTCCCCCCAGAACTGCCGGGCCAGGTCCACCATCTGGTGATAGGCCTTTTCCCGGTCCTTTCCGGCGTGGTTCAGGGCCAGGTCGATGATGGCGGCGGCCGCCGTCCGCTGCATTTTATGGGAAAGCGTGTCAATTCCGGTACTCATCCTGTTACCTCCTCTTTCTTTCACTGTACGCTCTCTTTTCAGGTATATTCCACAGTATAGACGGGGACGTGGGCGGCCTCTATAAGCAAAAAAGCCGGTGTGATAACTTTTTTATCACACCGGCACACTTGATGGTTCATTTTGTCTCAGGCAGGGGCGGTTCTCCCTCCCGGAAATCCTGAGCCGCCCGGCGGATGCCGCCGGAACAGATGGTGTTCAGCCGCCGGGCCAGGACCTCGGGCTCGGTCTTCATCCCGTCCTCAATCCATTCCAGCAGCATGGCCACCAGGGCATAGGTATAAAAGTGGACCACAAAGCTCCAGTCCCCCTCGGGGACGGGGCAGTCTCCCAGCTCCTGGTCCAGCATGGGCCGCAGAATCTGTTCGGCCAGCTCGCACATCCGGCGTTCCAGCTCCTCCCGGCGGAGGGAACGGCAGATGTTGGCCATCTGGGGCCGGTTGCGCCGCAGTTCCTTCAGGAAGGACAAAAACCAGTCCTCCCAGTTTTCGGCGCTGAGGCTGCCGTCCAGCAGGGCGGCCGCCTCCTCCCGAAAGGCCCACTGGGCCAGATCGTAGATGTCGTGGAAGTGGTAGTAAAAGGTCATCCGGTTGACCCCGCACTGTTCGGTGATGTCGCTGATGGTGATTTTATGGAATGGTTTCTGGCCCAGCAGCTCTTTCAAAGCAGCTGCCAGGGCCTTTTTGGTTGCCTGTGCCAATTCGCTCACACGCTCCTTTCCCGCCGCCCCGCGGGACGGCATTCCCTGCCTCCGGGCAGGGTCCGGGGCCTTGCCGCCCCGGTTTCCCCTCGTTTCCGATCGGCGCCTCGGCCCCGCGGGCCGGACTGTGCCGGATGGGCAGCCCATCCATTGTAGTGTAGCGCAAAAATGTAACAAAACTTTTATATTTTTCCAAATTCCCCCCAAATGTCTAAAAAAATCCCCGCCTGCCGGGGGAGGGCAGACGGGGCGGATGGGTGTCAGACAGCGCCGCAGCCGCTCAGTGACGGCCGTGGAGGATGGGAGACAGGGGCTTGTAGATCAGCATGCACAGGGCGGCGTCCAGCAGGCCCTTGGCCAGGGTCCAGGGCATATTGAAGATGACCAGGCACTCCAGCAGGCTGTCCACCGAGGGCAGGATGGCCTTGTACATCCCCAGGATCACGTCCATGGGCATGCCGTACAGCACCACATAGGCGGGGTAGGTCAGGAAGAAGTT
This sequence comes from Faecalibacterium sp. An77, assembly GCF_002161315.1. Classification (NCBI taxonomy): domain Bacteria; kingdom Bacillati; phylum Bacillota; class Clostridia; order Eubacteriales; family Oscillospiraceae; genus Faecalibacterium; species Faecalibacterium sp. An77. The sequence goes on along the minus strand of NZ_NFHK01000045.1, from coordinate 15,505 downwards.
GAGGGGCACGCTGAAGATGCCCATGACCACAGCGCCCAGCACCGCGCCCAGGACGGCGCCGCGGCGGGTCTTGTTGCGCTGGTAGACAAAGCCGGCCACCCAGGCAAAGGATGCGCCCAGCAGGAAATTGCACAGCTCGCCCACGCCGTTGGTGGAGCCGGCCAGCAGCAGGTGGATCAGGTTCTTGATGAGCGCCACCAGCACGCCGTACACCGGGCCCAGGGCAAAGGCGCCCAGCAGCTCGGGCAGGTCGGAGAAGTCCATCTGCACGAAGGAGGGCATAATCATGGGCAGGGGGAAGTCCAGGAACATGAGGACGAAGGCCACCGCCGACAGCATGGCGGTGACGGTGAGCTTGCGGATGCGGTCGCGGTCCTGACCGCCGGTGCGCAGGGTCTTGGTTTCGGTGTTTGCTTGCATAACAGATACCTCCCGGGGCAGCGCCCCAATCAAAAATGTAGGGAAAGCTCTTTTCAAGACAAACAGAAAACGCCCTGCTGCAAAAATACAAATGCAACAGGGCGCAAAGATACACAAAAAAATCTGTCTATCGTCTCTTTCATCCGGACTATACCGTCGGCCCCGGAGTCTCACCGGGTCAGCACCTGAAACAGCAGGTGGTCGCGGGCTATACCGCCGGTGGGGAATTGCACCCCGCCCTGAAACGAACTTTCTGGCAACAGTATACCACAACCGCGCCAGAATGCAAGAGGGAAAAAATACGAATCCCTGTCCCCCGCCCCCCGGGCGGCATTGTCAGTGCAGGGAAAGTATGCTAAAATAGGGCCATTCCGTCGAACCAATTCACGAAGGAGAACCATTCCCATGATTTTCAAGATACAAGATCTGACCTTCAACTTTTTCGGGTTGCTGGCTCTGGAAGGATACGCCGCCTTTGCGGCCCGGTGCGTCGTCGCCCTGCTGCTGGCGGGGGTGGGCGAAGTGGCCCGCCGCTGGCTCCGGGGCTGGGTCTTCCCCCAGCTGCGCCGGATTCCCTTGCCTTCCCGCGCCATAGGGATTCTGCTGGACAGTTTCGCCTCCCCCGCCTCCTGGCTGGCCCTGACCACCGGTCTGTACCTGGCGGTGGCCTCCCTGCCCTGGGGCACGGTGCCCATGGAGGCCTTCCTGCTGAAACTGTACCGCTTCGCCATCATTCTGCTGCTGAGCTGGGGCCTGTACGGTGCCTCCGAGCTCACCGACCTGATGCTGGCGGGCGCCCGGGAGGAAATCCGCACCAACAAGACCCTTCACAACGTTCTGGTGAAGGTGTACAAAGTGGTGGTGGCGGTTTTGGGCATCCTGATGGCGGTGCAGGAATGGGGCCTGCCGGTCACCGGCGTCATCACCAGCGCGGGCCTGGTAGGCCTGACCATCTCCCTTGCCGCTCAGGACACCGCCAGCAATCTGTTCGGCGGCGTGATGATTTTGGTTGAGCGGCCCTTCCAGATCGGCGACTGGATCGTGGTGGGCAGCGTGGAGGGCACGGTGGAGGACATCAGTTTCCGTTCCACCCGGGTGCGGGCCCTGGACAACTCGGTCTACATCCTGACCAACAGCAACGTCTGCGCCTCCACCATCAACAACGCCGCCCAGCGCCAGAAGCGCCTTTACCGCTTCACCCTGGGGGTGGAGTACGGCGCCACCCGGGCCCAGCTGGAAAAGCTGATGGAGGACCTGCGGGCCATGCTGGCCGCCAGCCCCCACACCTATGAGGAATCGGTGATTGTGGAGCTGACCGGCTTTGGCGCGTCCAGCATTGATTTGCTGGTGTCGGCCTACCTGCGGACCGCCGACACTTTGGTCTTTTACAAGATGCAGAACGACCTGAACCTGGACGTCATGGACATTGTCCGGGCCGACGGGCTGGACTTTGCCTTCCCCTCCACCAGTGTGTACGTCAAGGAAGTCCCCGCCGCCATGCGGCCGGAACAGGAGGTGCAAACCCATGGAAATTGAGCGCAAATGGATGGTCAGCGGCTGGCCGGAGGGCCTGCCCCTGACCGAGGAATTCACCATGCGGCAGGGCTACATCAGCGTGCGGCCCACCGTCCGCATCCGTGAGGAGGCCAAAACCGGCGGCGAGACCGCCTGGATTCTCTGCTTCAAGTCGGAGGGCGGCCTGGCCCGGGAGGAGATCGAACGCCCCATCGACGCCGGCCTGTTCCGGGACCTGGAGGAGAAGATCATCGCCCGGCCCCTGATCGAGAAGGTGCGCCGCAGCTACCGCCTGCCCGACGGCTTCACCCTGGAGGTGAACCATGTGGACGCCGGCCAGCCGGGGGCTTTCTGGTACGCCGAAATCGAATACCCCACCGTGGAGGCGGCCCGCAGCTGGGTCCCCGCCGACCCGGCCCTGGCGGCCTACCTGGCCCGGGAGGTCACCGGCCAGCCCGGCCAGAGCATGGGGGCCTACTGGGAGCGGACCCGGGGGTAAAGTATTTTTCATCGCTTCTGCGTTTTATCCTCTGCGAATACTCTATTTTTCACTTTCAATCGCTCCGCTGGGGCCAGAGGGCCAGGGAGGGGGTTTCGACTCCCCCTCCCTAGGTCCGGGTTGCCGTTACCCAAATTTTCAGCGCGGGCCGCTGCCCGCTTGAAAATTTGGACGGCTGCCCCTGCTTCGCCTCGGCTGTTTCTGCCGCAGGCAGCGCCTCGGCTCCGCAGCCTCTGGACTCCCTACCCTCCCTAACGAACAGGGCAGCTTTGGCCCGGCGCGTCCAGTGGACGAAACAGCCGGGCCAAAGCTGGCGCAGCGCTCCGGTTTTTGCAAGCGCCCTCCGCGGCGCACCGCAAAAATCGGCTAAGCGCAAGAGGAATGACCCCTGGACCCACATGCCCGCCTCAGCGGGCTGGATGCAGGGTACAACATATCGCCATCATTCTTGAGGAGGACACATCATGATTCCTGTCATGCGCCGGGGCCGGCAGGCCCTGCCCCAAGCCGTCTGTGAAGAAATCCTGACCCGCAGCACCGCCGGGGTGCTGGCGCTGGCCGACGCCGACGGCTTTCCCTATACCGTTCCCCTGAGCTATCTGTATCAGGAGGGGAAAATCTGGTTTCATTGCGCCCGGGCCGGCTATAAGCTGGACCTGATGCGGCAGAATCCCCGGGCGTCCTTCTGCGTCATCGAGCAGGACCAGGTGGTCCCGGAGGAATACACCACCTACTACCGCAGCGTGGTGGCCCGGGGCACCCTGCGGGAAGTCACCGACCCCGCCGCCAAAGAGGACATCGCCCGGCGTCTGGGTCAAAAATACGCCCCCGCCCAGCCGGAGGAGGCCCTGGAAGCCGAACTGCGCCAGTACCGGGACGCGGTGTGCATTCTGGAGCTGACGGTGGAACAGCTCACCGGCAAGGAAGGTTCCCAGCTGGCCCGCCAGCGCCGGGGCGAAGCCCAACTGTAAAAAAACAGGCCCGCAGGCATCCTTTTGGGGATGCGGCGGGCTTTTCCTTTGGGGCGGGGCAAAAGCATCTGGACTGTCCCGCCGGGGTGTGATACAATGGTGAAAACGTCCGTTTTCAACCGCTTCACCTTCTGTCGAAAGGAGCTGAACCGCCACGAAACGCGCCAAATTCAGCCTCAGTTTCCAGTACAACTCCCCGGTGGTCCTCACCTTTTTCCTGCTGTCCCTGGGAGCCCTGGCTCTGGACGGCCTCACCGGCGGCTGGACCACCACCCACCTGTTCTGCGTCTACCGCTCCAGCTGGAAAGACCCGCTGGCCTATCTGCGGCTGTTCGGCCATGTGCTGGGCCACGCCGACCTGAGCCATTTCCTCAACAATATGCTTCTGTTTCTGGTGGTGGGCCCGCCCATGGAGGAAAAATACGGCAGCATCCCCCTGCTGAAGGCCATCGTCCTCACCGCCTTTGTGTCGGGGGTCCTGCAGTGCCTTCTGTTCCCCGGGGTGGCCCTGCTGGGTGCGTCGGGCATCGTCTTTATGCTGATTATGCTCTCCTCCCTGGCGGGCGGCAGCGGCGGCATCCCCGTCACCATGCTTCTGGTGGCCGCCCTCTATCTGGGGGACCAGATTTATTCCATCCTCTTTGTCCGGGACAATGTGGCCAACTTTATGCACATTGTGGGCGGCGTCTGCGGCACGGCCTTCGGCTTTTACAGCTCCTATGCCCGGCCGCGGCACCGCCGGCGGGGGTAAAAGTCACACTTATCTGCGTTCTTTTTGGGAGATACGACGGCGTTTCAGAGCGTTTGGCCGAAAATCCCGCGGCATTCCACAGCGAAAATCGTGCGTTTTGTCTATTGCGTTTCGGCCGCCGGGTAGGTATAATGCTTGCATAAGCAGCATCGGCGCTGTGAGTCACCTCCGACTCGCAGCGCCTTTTGTGTTTGCGGCCCCGCCCCGGCGGGTGACACACACCTGATGAGTAAGGAGTAGGATTTATGGCAGCCAATGTTATGGAAGTCTACGGCAGCAAGGTCTTCAATGAGCACGTGATGAAAGAGCGTCTGCCCAGCGCTACCTATAAGAGCCTGAAGGACACCCTGCACAAGGGCGCTCCCCTGGATATCGAGGTAGCCAACGTGGTGGCCAGCGTCATGAAGCGCTGGGCGATGGAGCTGGGCGCCACCCACTACACCCACTGGTTCCAGCCCCTGACCGGCATCACCAGCGAAAAGCACGACGGCTTCGTCAGCCCGGTGGGCGACGGCACCGCCATCATGGAGTTCAGCGGCAAAGAGCTGGTGCGGGGCGAGCCCGACGCCTCCTCTTTCCCCTCCGGCGGCCTGCGGGCCACCTGTGAGGCCCGCGGCTACACCGCCTGGGACCCCACCAGCTATGCCTTTGTGAAGGACGACGTGCTGTGCATCCCCACCGCTTTTGTCAGCTACACCGGCGAGGCCCTGGACAAAAAGACCCCTCTGCTGCGGTCGATGAAGGCTCTGGCCACCCAGGCCACCCGCATCCTCAAGCTGTTCGGCAAGGATGTGGACTATGTGTCCACCACCGTGGGCCCCGAGCAGGAGTACTTCCTTGTGCGCAAAGAGGACTATGAGGCCCGCCAGGACCTGATCCTCACCGGCCGCACCCTGTTCGGCGCCCCCGCCGCCAAAGGCCAGGAGCTGGAGGAACACTACTTCGGCACCATCCGTCCCCGGGTGTCCGCCTTCATGAAGGAGCTGGACGAGACCCTGTGGGAGCTGGGCGTCCCCGCCAAGACCAAACACAATGAGGTTGCCCCCTGCCAGCACGAGCTGGCCCCCATCTTCGACACCACCAACGTGGCCATCGACCACAACCTGCTGACCATGGAGATGATGCAGAAGATCGCCCCCAAGTACGGCCTGGTCTGCCTGCTCCACGAGAAGCCCTTTGAAGGGGTCAACGGCAGCGGCAAGCACAACAACTGGTCCATGAGCACCAGCAAGGAGAACCTGCTGGACCCGGGCGACACCCCCATGGAGAACCTGCAGTTCCTGGTGTTCCTGGCCGCCGTCATCAAGGCGGTGGATGAGTACGCCGACCTGCTGCGCACCGCAGTGGCCACCCCCGGCAACGATCACCGCCTGGGCGCCAACGAGGCGCCCCCGGCCATCATCTCCATCTTTGTGGGCGAGGAGCTGGAGGCCGTCATCGACGCCATCGCATCCGACTCTCCCTACGCTGGCCCCGTCCGCATGAAGATGGACCTGGGCGTGGACGTGCTGCCCAAGTTCAGCAAGGACACCACCGACCGCAACCGCACCTCTCCCTTCGCCTTCACCGGCAACAAGTTCGAGTTCCGTATGCCCGGCTCTCACCAGAACCTGAGCGACGCCGACACCATCCTGAACACCGCCGTGGCCAAGGAGCTGAAGGGTTACGCCGATGAGCTGGAGAAGGCCGACAACTTCACCGAGGCGGTCATCGCCCTGGTGAAGCGGACCATCCGCGACCACCGCCGCGTCATCTTCAACGGCGACGGCTATTCCGCCGAGTGGGAGATCGAGGCCGAGCGCCGCGGCCTGCCCAACAAGAAGTATACCCCCGCCGCCCTGCCGGCCCTGATCGCACCCAAGAACATCGACCTGATGGAGGAGTTCGGGGTCATGACCCGCACCGAGATGTTCAGCCGGTACGAGGTGGAGATGGAGCATTACGCCAAGATCATCAACATCGAGGCTCTGACCATGCTGGAGATGGCCCGCAAGCAGCTGCTGCCCGCCATCAACGCCTATATGGGCGAGGTGGCCCGCACCGCCGGCGCCAAGCGCGCCGTCAGCGACAAGATCAGCGTCCGGGCAGAGACCACCCTGCTGGAGCACCTGTCCCGCGATGCCGACACCATGAGCGAGGCCATCGACCGCCTGGCTGCCGCTGAGCGCACCGCCCAGGCCATCACCGACATGACCACCAAGGCCAACGCCTTCCACGACAACGTTCTGCCCGCCATGAACGAGCTGCGCTCGGTGGCCGACGACGCCGAGACCATCTGCGGCGAGGAGTACTGGCCCCTGCCCAGCTACAGCCGGATGCTGTACTACGTGGAGAACTAAAATCAGTCTCCGGGGCATCATCCCCGGCGCGCTTCGCATCTGAAATACACAGGCCTGAAGACCTGCTACTCTGCCCTGCCCGGGCGAGGGCAGGCCTTTGGGCCTTTTTGGGGGCCGCAGCCCCTTTTCGGGAGGTTTGCTATGAACTATACCACACAGCAGGATGTCCTGGACTTCGTCGAGGACAACAACGTCAAATTTGTCCGCTTCGCCTTCACCGACATCTTCGGCACCCAGAAAAACATCGCCGTCCTGGCCAGCGACCTGCCCAAGGCCCTGGAGGGCGGGGTCTGCTTTGACGGCAGCTCGGTGCCCGGCTTCATGCACGTGGAGGAGAGCGACCTGGTCCTGCGGCCCGACCTGTCCACCATCACCATCCTGCCCTGGCGTCCCGCCGAGGGCCGGGTGATGCAGTTCTTCTGCGACATCCAGCGGCCCGACGGCGCCCCCTTCGGGGGAAACTGCCGGGGCTTCCTGCGGCAGATCGCCCAGCAGTTCCGGCGGCTGGGCCTGGTGTGCAACGTGGGAGCCGAGTGTGAGTTTTACCTCTTTGAGACCGACGACCGGGGCCAGCCCACCCGCATCCCCATGGACCGGGGCGGCTATTTTGACGTGTACCCCCTGGACGCCGCCGAAAACCTCCGCCGGGACATCTGCCTGACCATGGAGCAGATGGGCCTGGCCCCCCAGCACAGCCATCACGAGAGCGGCAACGGCCAGAATGAAATCGATTTCCACCACGCCAGCCCCCTGAAAACCGCCGACAACGTCATGATGTTCAAGCAGATCACCCGTGCGGTGGCGGGGCGCAACGGCCTTCACGCCAGCTTTATGCCCAAGCCCCTGGCCGACCAGGCGGGCAGCGGCCTGCACGTCAACATCTCCCTGTACCGGGACCGGAAAAACCTCTTTGAGGGGGACATCGCCCCCGACAGCGCCGCCGGCAGCTTTATGGCGGGCATCCTGGCCCACAGCCGGGAGCTGACCGCCTTCACCAATCCCCTGCCCAACAGTTACCTTCGGTTTGGCTGCGACGAGGCTCCCCGCTACGTCAGCTGGAGCCGGCAGAACCGCAGCCAGCTGGTGCGGATTCCGGCGGTCCAGGGGGACAACTGCCGGATGGAGCTGCGCAGCCCCGACCCCGCCTGCAACCCCTACCTGGCCATCGGGCTGGTGCTGGCGGCGGGCCTGGACGGCATCCAGAACCGGATGGAGCTGTGCGCCCCGGTGAATCAGAACCTGTTCGAGCTGACCGACGACCAGGCCGCCGGCCTGGGCCTGGAGCGTCTGCCCGCCACTTTGGAGGAGGCGGTGGAGATCGCCCGGAACAGCCCGTTCCTGGCCCAGTACCTGCCCCAGGGGCTGGCGGGACGGTATTTTTCCGAGCAGCTGCGGCGCTGCGCCGAGCTGAAAGAGGCCGCCGACCCCGCCGAATTCGAGCGGGCCCGGTACTTCTGCTCCATCTGAGCCCGCACACCCGGACAACCACAGAGAGGAGGGGAAAGCATGGGACGTGCCATGATCGTCAGCGCGGGGGCCAACTCCAACGAATACCTGTCCGCCCGGCTGTCCGAGCTGGGCTATACCCGGCCGGTGATCGTCCCCAGCGGCACCGAAGCCCGGCGCCGGATGCTGGAGGCCGACTTTGAGCTGGTCATTGTGAATGCGCCGCTGCCGGATGAATTCGGCCATGAACTGTGCGCCGCCGCGGTGGAACAGACCGACGCGGGGGTGATTCTGCTGGCCAAGGCGGCCGCCTGTGACCAGCTTCTGGGCCCCATGAACGCCCAGGGGGTGCTGGTGGTGGGCAAGCCCTTTTCGGGGGCATTGTTTTTGCAGGCGGTCCATATGGCGGCCGCCGGGAACCACCGCCTGCAGCGGCTGCGGGCCGAAAACGCCCGCATTCAGGCCAAACTGGCCCAGGTGCGGCTGGTGAGCCGGGCCAAATGCCTGCTGATCGAGCGGGAGGGCCTCACCGAAGCCCAGGCCCACCGCCGCATTGAAAAAGAGGCCATGGATTCCCGCCGGGACCGGGCCGAAGTGGCCCAGGAGATCCTGGAACAGCTGGAGGGCGACGGCCTGGACAGCCTATAACGTTGATCCCGAGGGCGGGCAGATTTTCTGCACGCCCTCTGTATGATACAGCACAATCCGGTCCATACCGGAAGGGAAAGTAGAAAGAGCGAACGGAGGAATGGATATGAAACAGACCAAATACATTTTTGTCACCGGCGGCGTGGTGTCGGGCCTGGGCAAGGGCATCACGGCGGCCTCTCTGGGCCGGCTGCTCAAGTGCCGCGGGCTCAAGGTGGCCAGCCAGAAGCTGGACCCCTACGTCAACGTGGACCCCGGCACCATGAGTCCCCTGCAGCACGGCGAGGTGTTCGTCACCGACGACGGCACCGAGACCGACCTGGACCTGGGCCATTATGAGCGGTTCATCGACGAGAACCTGAACAAATATTCCAATCTGACCACTGGCAAGGTCTATTGGAACGTGCTGAACAAGGAGCGCCAGGGCGCCTACCTGGGCCAGACGGTCCAGATCATCCCCCACATCACCAACGAAATCAAGAGCTACATCTACAATCTGGCCTCCTCCACCGAGGCCGACGTGGTCATCACCGAGATCGGCGGCACCACCGGCGACATCGAGAGCCAGCCCTTCCTGGAGGCCATCCGCCAGGTGGGCATCGAGCAGGGCCATGAAAACTGCTGTTATATTCATGTGGTGCTGGTGCCCTATATTTCCGGCTCCAACGAATATAAGTCCAAGCCGGCCCAGCATTCGGTGAAGGAGCTGCAGGGGATGGGCATTTCCCCCGACATCATCATCCTGCGGGCGGACGGCAGCGTGGGCAGCGACATCCGGCGCAAGATCAGCACCTTCTGCAACGTCAAGCCCGAATGCGTCATCGAGAACCTGACCATGCCCAGCCTGTACCAGTGTCCCCTGATGCTCCACACCAACGGCCTGGACGAAGTGGTGGTGCAGAAGCTGGGCCTGGATGTTCCTCCCGCCGACCTGACCGAGTGGAAGGACGTGGTGGCCCGCATCGCCACCCGGACCCGCACCTGCACCATTGCCCTGGTGGGCAAGTACGTCAAGCTGCATGACGCCTATCTGTCGGTGATGGAGAGCCTGTACCATGCCGGCTTTGAGAACGACTGCCATGTGGAGATCAAGTGGGTGGACAGCGAGGAGCTGGTCACCGACGAGGACTGTGCCGCGGCCTTTTCGGACGTGGACGGCATCATTGTGCCGGGCGGATTCGGCGGCCGTGGCATTGAGGGCATGGTGGCGGCGGCCCGCTATGCGCGGGAGCATCAGGTCCCCTATTTCGGCATCTGCCTGGGCATGCAGATCATGGTGATCGAGTACGCCCGCGGGGTGCTGGGCTACGCCGACGCCAATTCCAGCGAATTCACCCCCGACGGCGCCCACAACGTCATCGACCTGATGGCGGACCAGCAGGGCAACATTCCCAAGGGCGGCACCATGCGGCTGGGCAAATATCCCTGCAAGGTGGTGCCGGGCACCAAGATGGCCGAATGCTACGGCCAGGACCTGGTGTGGGAGCGGCACCGCCACCGCTACGAGTTCAACAACGCCTTCCGGGACGAGATGGAGGCCGCCGGGCTGGTGATTTCGGGAACCAGTCCTGACGGGCATCTGGTGGAGACGGTAGAGATCCCGGGCCGGGCATTCCACCTGGGCGCCCAGTTCCATCCCGAGTTCAAGAGCCGTCCCAACCGCGCCCATCCCCTCTTCAAAGCCTTCGTCGCCGCCAGCCTCTCCAACCGTTCTCTTACTTTTCTGAAAGAAAAGTAAGCAAAAGATTTTCACCTGGTACCGCTGACTGCTGTGGACTTCACAAGGCCCTGCCGGCGATGAAGTTTCAGCCGCTTTATAAGGCTCCCGGCCTGCGGCCCTGTGAGTCTGAGGCTTGGTGTAGCCTGTTTTTCCACCCTCGGTACGCCCTGAAGAATCAATAATAAATCCCCCACTTCTCAAAAAGAGGCGGGGGTTTTCTGTTGTTATGGGTTTACCTACGGGCCCCGCGCCCGCCAGAGCGGGCGCACTCAGCAATCGGAGCGGCGGGCAAAAGCCGTTAAGAAAAACACCCGTGCCGCCATTTGAGGCCCTGAAAGTTTAAACGGGTCAGGCATGACAGTGTTTTTTAGGCTTTTGAACGGCGCGACTTCCCTGTCTGGGTCCAGGGCAGCTTTGGCCCGGCGCGTCCAGTGGACGAAACAGCCGGGCCGAAGCTGGCGCAGCGCTCCGGTTTTTGCAAGCGCCCTCCGCGGCGCGCCGCAAAAATCGGCTAAGCGCAAGAGGCCTGGTCGTTAGGGAGGGGGAGTCGAAACCCCCTCCCTCCCCCTCTGGGCCTAGCGCAGCGATCAAAGAGAAGAAGCAACAGAGTGTTAAAGATTAGGGCGGCAAAGCACAACCAAACCCGTTTTATATTTTGTTTACCAAATTTCCACATATTGAGAACATTTCGCACTTGTACCGGGGCCTGCACTGTGGTAAAATATAACTAACCAATCCGCGCAACGCAGGGCCGGGACTTGGGGGCGATTTGCGGCCCCCTCCCCGCCCCCTAAAGGACCCGTCCCCCTTCCATCGGGTCTGGCGCAGGAGCATGAGAACTCAGGAGGTATTCCATTATGAATTATCTGGAAATTGAACAGGTTGTCGGCCGCGAGATTCTGGACTCCCGCGGCAACCCCACCGTTGAGGCAGAAGTGACCCTGGCCGACGGCACCGTCGGCCGCGGCTGCGCCCCCAGCGGCGCTTCCACCGGTGAATTCGAGGCCCTGGAGCTGCGGGACGGCGATAAGAGCCGTTACCTGGGCAAGGGTGTCACCAAGGCTGTGGAAAACGTCAATACCATCATCGCGGACGCCATTGTGGGCATGGACGCCTCCGACATCTACGCCGTGGACGCCGCCATGCTGGCCGCCGACGGCACCGAGGACAAGTCCAACCTGGGCGCCAACGCCATCCTGGCTGTGTCCATCGCAGTCTGCCGCGCCGCCGCCGCGTCCCTGGGCGTGTCCCTGTACCGCTTCCTGGGCGGCGTCAACGGCAACCGCCTGCCCGTCCCCATGATGAACATTCTGAACGGCGGCGCCCACGCCACCAACACCGTGGACACCCAGGAGTTCATGATTATGCCGGTGGGTGCAACCTCCTTCCGTGAGGCCCTGCGGATGTGCGCCGAGGTGTTCCACGCCCTGCAGTCCATCCTCAAGAGCAAGGGCCTGGCCACTTCGGTGGGCGATGAGGGCGGCTTTGCCCCCAACCTGTCCAGCGACGAGGAGACCATCGAGACCATCCTGGCCGCCGTCGAGAAGGCCGGCTACAAGCCCGGCCAGGACTTCATGATCGCCCTGGATGCCGCTTCTTCCGAGTGGAAGGACCCCGTCAAGGGCAAGGGCCACTACAAACTGCCCAAGGCCGGCACCGAATACACTTCCAGCGAGCTGATCGCCCACTGGAAGAGCCTGGTGGAAAAGTACCCCATCATCTCCATCGAGGACGGCCTGGATGAAGAGGACTGGGAGGGCTGGCAGGAGCTGACCCGCGAGCTGGGCGGCAAGGTCCAGCTGGTGGGCGACGACCTGTTCGTCACCAACACCAAGCGCCTGGCCAAGGGCATCTCCCTGGGCGCCGGCAACGCCATCCTGATCAAGCTGAACCAGATCGGTTCGGTTTCCGAGACCCTGGAGGCCATCAAGATGGCCCACAAGGCCGGCTATGCCGCCGTCACCTCCCACCGTTCCGGCGAGACCGAGGACACCACCATCGCCGACCTGGCCGTGGCTCTCAACACCTGCCAGATCAAGACCGGCGCCCCCAGCCGCACCGAGCGCGTGGCCAAGTACAATCAGCTGCTGCGCATCGAGGAGGAGCTGGGCGCCAGCGCCGTCTATCCCGGCATGGGCGCATTCCAGGTCAAGCGCTGAGCCGTCCTTTTCCCCGCACACCAGGGGCAGTACAGTTTTCGGGCTGTACTGCCCTTTTTGTGCTGCCCGTTGAATCAAAACGCAACACCCCCCGTCTCGACAAGCTTCTCCCCCGGCGGTATACTGAAAGAAAAACCATCAGCGGCCCCGCGCCGCAGAAAGTGTGAACGTCCATGCCCCAGAACCCTCCCCGGCCCATGACCCAGCAGCAGGCCCAGTTTGTCAAGATGACCCAGACCCCCATCCCCCGGCTGGTGGCCGGCCTGGCGGTGCCCACCATCCTCAGCATGCTTATCACCAGCATCTACAACCTGGCCGACACCTTTTTTGTGGGCCAGATTTCCACCAGCGCCTCGGGCGCGGTGGGGGTGGTGTCCAGCCTGATGGCGGTGATCCAGGCGGTGGGGTTCATGCTGGGCCACGGCGCAGGCAGCGTCATCAGCCGCAGCCTGGGCAGCGGCGACGCCCATACGGCCTCCCGGTTTGCCTCCACCAGCTTTTTCACCTCGGTGGGGATGGGCGCGCTGCTGGGGGCCGGGGGCATTGCGGGCCTCACCCCCCTCATGCGGCTGCTGGGCAGCACCGAAACCATCCTGCCCCACGCCCGGGCCTATGCCTTTTATATTTTGTTGGCGGGTCCCTTCATGATGTCCAGCCTGGTGATGAACAACATCCTCCGCTATGAGGGCAAGGCCAATTTCGCCATGATCGGCCTGGTCACCGGCGGCGTGCTGAATATCGCTCTGGACCCGGTGTTCATCTTCGGCCTGGGGATGGGCACCGCCGGGGCGGGTCTGGCCACCGGTTTGAGCCAGCTGGTCAGCTTTGGGATTTTGCTGTCCATGTACCTGCGGGGCAAAACCGTCAGCAAGCTGGCCCTGCGCAACTACACCCGTTCGGCCCGGGACCTGGGCCTCATCCTCACCACCGGCCTGCCCAGCTTTGGCCGCCAGGGCCTGGCCAGCTTTGCCAGCATGATGCTGAATGTGGCGGCCCGCTCCTACGGCGACGCCGCCGTGGCCGCCATGAGCATCGTCAGCCGCATTTTCCAGTTCCTCATGTCGGTGGCCCTGGGCGTGGGCCAGGGGTTCCAGCCGGTGGCCTCCTACAACTATGGCGCCCAGAAATACCATCGGGTGCGGGCCGCCTGCGTTTTCACCATTCAGGCCAGTTTCGCCCTGCTCACCGTCATCGCCCTGGCCTGCCTGCTCAACGGCGAGGCCCTGGTCCGCCTGTTCCGGGACGACGACGCCGTCACCGCCATTGCCCTGCCCGCCTTCCGCTGGCAGTGCATCGCCACCCTGCTCCAGCCGGTGCTGGTGTGCAGCAATATGCTGTTCCAGAGCGTGGGCAAGTCGGGCCGGGCCACCTTTTTGTCCTGCTGCCGCCAGGGAATTTTCTTCATTCCGCTGATTCTGGTGCTGCCCCAGGTGTGGGGCCTGGCGGGGGTGCAGTACAGCCAGCCCATCGCAGATCTGTTGAGTTTTATGGTGGCGGTGCCCTTTGTGGTGCAGTTTTTGGCCGAGCTGGACCGGATGGACGCCCGCGTGCGGGCCGGCCAGCCCGCCGAATAACCCTCTTTCTCCCACCAAAAACCTAAAAATCCTGATACAGGCCTCCGGGTTTTGTGCAACACGCCAAAAGCCCGCCGCCGCACTTGTGAGAAATTACGACAGGTGGTATAATTTGTACACAAGTGGGAAAGCCGTACCCCGGCGTCCTGTGCCGCCCGGCGGAGAAAAACCTCTGTGCGGGCTGGGGCTTTCCTGCGCAGGTCCGTTGACACGGCGGACCGCGCGGCGGCCCCGGGGTGCGTTTAGGTATGATATACACAAACGGAGGGAAAAGATCATGAGAACCGTAGAGCAGACCCTGATTGAGCCGGGCCGGTATTACACCATCGCGGCCGCATCGGGCAACGTGATCGGCTACACCGAAAAGCCCGAAGACGGCGCCGAGCTGCGCCTGGGCAAATACGAGCACAAGCCCGAGCAGGAGTGGCTGTTTGACCGCGTGGGCGAGAACGCCTACCGGATTCACTGCCGCGCCAACGGCAAGGTCATCGACCTGATGATGGCCGGCACCGACAACGGCACCTGGCTGCACCTGTGGGACGATGTGCTGGGCAGCAGCCAGATGTGGACCCTGGTGCCCGAGAACGACGGCACCGTCCGTCTGGTGAGCCCCTGGGCCAGCGGCAAGTGCGTGGACACCGTGGGCATGGGCAGCCCGGCCGGCGCCATCCTGCAGATCTGGCAGGAGAGCCCCGGTGTGGACCAGCTGTGGACCATCCGCGCCGTGAAGGACCGCAAGGCCGCCGAGCCCGCCGCCGAGGAGGTCAAGGCCGAGGCTCCTGTCGCCAAGGTCAAGGCTGAGGAGCCCGCCAAGGCTGAGGAGCCGGTGGCGGAAACCGCCCCCGCTGTCGAGGCCGCCGCAGAGCCCGCCCCCAAGAAGCGCGCCTGCCGCACCAAGAAGGCCGAGGAGCCCGCCACACCTGCTGTGGAGGCAAAGGTCGAGGAGAAGGCTGCTCCCGCCGTCGAGGTTAAGGCCGAGGAGAAGGCTGCTCCCGCCGTCGAGGTTAAGGCCGAGGAGAAGGCCGCCCCCGCCGTTGAGGTCAAGGCCGAGGAGAAGGCTGCCCCCGCCGCTCCCGCTGCCAAGCGCGGCGGCCGCACCAAGTCGGCCAGCGCCTCCAAGCGCCGTTCCCGCAAAAAGTAAACCCTGAAAAAACCTTCTGCGCTGCGCCCTTTGGGGTGCGGCGTTGAGCGTGGCGAAAAACGCCACGCTTTAGGGGGAACCCATTTCTGCACGCATGCGCGTGACAGAAATTCCGTGGTTGCGGTTCCCTGCTTTTGCGGCGGGCGTCGCGGCGCCCTTGCAAAAGACAGACCGCGGCCCCTGCTCCGCTTCGCCTGTTTCTGCCGCAGGCAGCGGCTCAGCTCCGCAGTCCCTAATATCCCCCTGGGGACAAAATTTGCCGCAGAACCGCGCACTCGGCCTTGCGGCCTCGCACACTCTCTGCGGCAAATTTCCCTGTAGG
>NZ_NFHK01000044.1:0-21352 GCF_002161315.1 Faecalibacterium sp. An77 | reverse complement strand
TTCTCGTGTTCCTGAATGTGGCTGTATTTTCTGGGCATAGCAAAGACCTCCTGTAGTAGTTTTATTCTACCACAGGAGGCCTTCTTTTTTCACTGTCTACTTTTACTGGAGCGGTTCACACTGCGAGGGCTGTTTCTTTTGCGATTGCCTTCACGCCGTCTCACCTCCCGGCAGGGGGACGCTGTCATAGTCCACCAGGATGGCTTCCAGTTCTTCCAGGGTGGTTGCTTCCCGCATGGCCGTCTCCTGGTCCTGTTGGTAGCTCACCAGGCCCGTGACCCGCTTGTCGATGGCAAAGGCCAGGGCCGTCAGGTTTTCCAGGGTCCAAGGGATGCACTTTTCGGCAGTGGTGTTCCATTTAAGGTCATAAGGCTGGCCCAGCTGGGCCGCCATCGTTGCGCTGAACAATTTGCTGGTCAGCTGCTGCTGTTTGGTTTTTGTGATGGTGTAGTAGTTGCCGTCGGTCCACTGCAGGGGGTGGGCCAGCAGGTAAGCATCCAGCAGGCTGTTGCTCTCGGCGATCCGCTCCGCCTTCCGGGCGGCCAACTGCGCCGCCTGCCAGGCCTCAAAGGCCGGCTGGTTGGGCGTACAGCTCACCACGGTACCCCGGGCCACTTCCAGGGTCACAAAGCCCTGGTACTGGTCAAACTGGGTCTGATCCAGGCTGTCCGGCCACCAGTAGAAGCCATCCGGAGCCGTCAGGCCGGGCCAGCTTTCCAGGGCCGGATACTGGCCGGCGTCGCTTTTGGTCTTGCTCAAAATGTACATAATCAGCCCTCCAAAGTCTTGACCCGGGCAGCCAGGGCATCCATCTGGGCCTGGATGTCCACGCCGTCCCGGCCGATGCACCGCTGGGCCAGGGTGGTGTGGAACACTGCCCGGCCCGCCGGGTCCTGGGCCAGCGCACCCACGCCGCCGTCCGGGATGGTCACCGCCGGGACGGTGAAGGTATACCGCTTGGATGCCGGCAGATAGTCGTCCTTGCTGGCCTGCACCTCGACGGTGTGGGTGCCGGCCCCCAACAGATGGGTTTTGATGGGGATTGTGACCTGCTCCCCCGCGTTGGGGGTACCGCTGTAAACCTGCTTCCCATCCAGGGCGGCAGAAGCCGTGATGGCTCCCGTGCTGGACTGCCCAGAAACAGAAACCGAAAAAGCAAAATCAAAGGGCACCGCCTTGCTGCCCATGGACTCAGCCGGGCCGCCGATGGTCACCCAGCCAACATTTACCGTTTCGGTATTGCTGGTGATATACGGCCCCTGCAGCCCCAGGTTGTCCACGGCTGCGGCTCGGTAGGCCACGGTGCCCCATTCTTCGCCGATGGTGTCGGTCTGGGTCAGGCTGTTGGCCTAGGCTACCTTCTCCCACGCGCCGCCGTCCATCTGGCGCTCATAGATGTAGCTCTCCACCGTGCCGTCGGGGTCGGTGGCTGCCGTCAGGGTGATGGTGGCACTGCCGCCTTTGACCACGCCAGACACGTCGATGCTGCTGGGGGCTGTAGGGGGATCGTTAGCGATGATTTTGTTGTTTTCATCCACATACAGCGTTTGCAACAACGGCAGAGCGGGACGCACGCCAAGCAGTTCCGAAGGGTAAGACATCTCCTGATGGGCACCAGCGCTGGATATTGAAGAAACGGTTATCCCGTCTCCTGATCCATTAGGAGTGCGCGTCCAATAGGATTCAAACGATCCGTTATACGTCGCTTTTCGGTTTGCGTTGCCTGCGTCCACAAAGTAGGCTAATGTCGCCCCCTCTTGAGGGTTTGACCAATCGTACGGAATATTTAATTCTTTGATCGAAAGCAAAAACGCCTTAGACAGCAGACCACTCGCGCCTCCAGCAACTGTGTCCTCACTGCCGGAGCCGGGCCGGAACGGAACACGCACCTGCACAAGAGATGCGCGAATTTTTTCGTCCAGAAGACTCAAATACCCGTTGACTTCGTCGTTCAGCCACGCATAAAGCTCTGATTTTTGGATGTCATTGTGATCATTGTTTGAGTCCCAAGCTCGCTTTGATTGGATATCTTTTCGATAAATCAAAGATACATTGTCAAAATTGTAATAGTCGTCGCTGGGGCTGCCCTGTTGCACCACAATAAACTTCACCGGATTGCCGGACTCATTGAGTTCAACGACAGTGCCCGTTGCAACTTCGCCCAGTTTTCTGAGTGCCATTTAGACACCTCCTTTTCCAAAGTCCACCTCAATGAGGCTGTACAAGGTGTCCTTTTTCCGTTGCTCCACCGGGATTTCCTCGGTCATCTGGACAAAACCGCCGCCCATTTCGGGGATCAGCTGGGCGGGGATTTTGCCGTCGCTGCCGATGCCGGCCACGCCGCCGGGCTGATTGATTTTTACCGGGTAGCCGACATTGATTGGACCATAACCCATGGTCATGCCTCCTTACTGGCCGGGCCGCGCAAAATGCGGTATTGGCCGGTCATAGATGTTTTGGGTGCGGACATGGCCCGGAATCGCAGCACTCCGCTCAGGGTTTCCACCATTGGGCACAGGCCGCAGGCTCGGGCTGCCTCTATGCTCTGGGACGAAAGGGTCACCGTCACGCTGTCGGCCGCTGTCACGCCGGCCGCCGACACGTCGATGTAGACTGCGAACGCCCCGTCTGTGCCTGTTTTCCATCCCGAGGACGGGATGGTAAGGCTGGCGGCGGGAAATACCACTGCCTCCGCCAGGGCTGAAAGAGCATTGTACACCGCTTCGCCGTCCCTCTTGGTCATACAGAGGCCGCGCAGAAAATCCACGACAAACGCCATGGCCTCCTTATCGATATAATCCAGCATCGGGACACCTCACTGTCGGGTCAGGCGTCCCAGCCGTCAAACATGGCCTGGATCTCTTCTGTGGTGGCCGGCACAAGATCGGCCGACTTGACGTAGTCTGCCAGCTTGCCGTCGGTGCTGCTGTTTGCAGAGCTGATGGCCTCACTCTTTGCCGTAGCAATCGCGCTGTTCATGGCAGAGGTGGTGGCATAGCCGCTCAGGTCCACAAAGCCGGCCAGCACGTCGAACTTATAGGAGCCGCTGCCTGCATCCACCACCACGACATTGGTGCCTGCCGGGTACTTCTTCCCCGAGCCATCCACAAAGTCCGTGGTGGTGGTGAAAGCGTCGGTCACATTGTAGACCATGCCCAGCACGCTTGCGGAAAGCTCAGGCAGGGATGCAAAGGCAATGGAGCCGCCAGGCTTATAAACCGAAGAAACCTTGGCATTAATGGCAGAGGTAACCTGGCTTTCGGTTTGGTACTTGCTGTCGTTTTGCAGCTGGCTGACTTTGGTGGGTACAGAGATGTCAACGGCCTTGGAGCCGTCGGGAGACAACGGGCTGCCGTTGACCTTGACCGTCTCGATGACGTTTGCCTCGGCCCCGGCAGAAGTCAGGCTGGATGCCTGCTGGGCTGCCTGGTCGTATTTCTGTTTGAGCTCATTGGTCAGATCATTGGTGCTCAGGCCCTTGCCGGCCTCCGGCTGGACCACCCGCGTTTTCAGCTCGTCCAGCGCTGCCTGCATGTTTTCAGGGGTAATGTATTTAGTCTGTGCCATCGTGTAATACCTCCATAACGATGTTGTTATTCTGCATCAGAAGCAAAGGAACCAGAGACTATGTCTCTGATTTCCTCGTCTGTCGCCGGTTCAGGGATATCCTCCACCGAAATTTTGCCGTCATCGGTGACATGGATGTTTTCGCCGACCATCACGCCGCCCAGGGTTGTCTGGGTGGCGGGCGGCAGGACATAATCGCTACCGCCGCCGGCTGCTGCGCCGCCACCCGACCGGGATTGCAGCAGCACGGTGGCCGCCAGGTCCCCCGCAGGCCAGCGCCGGGCCCAGAACCGCAGCGCCCCGTCCTCCGCCTGGACGGCGGGACACAGCCCCGCCCTGAATGCAGTGTCAAGGGCGTCCGGGTGGATGGTCACCACCGGGTAATGGCTGGCCCGAATGGCATCAGCCGCCACCTCGGCGCAGTAGGGAAAATCCGTTTCTTCCTCCCCTTCTGCATCCGCCAGCGCCCAGGCATCCGCCGGGACGGTAATCTCCAGGATGTCCGCCCCCGCCGCATTCTGCACCATGCTTTCCAGCAGGGCGGCGGCCTCCTCGGCGGTGATGAAGGCGTCGGCATGATAGTCGATCTGGACGTTGACCTCGCTGCTGATCTGGATTTTCACCGGGTAGTCCCGGACGTCCGGGGCCACGCCGGGGCTGTAGGGGTACACCCACTGGGGGTGATCCCCCAGGCAGCCGTAGAAAATCAGGGTTTCGGCGCTCTCGTCCGTCTTGGCGAACAGGCCGTATTCGTTGATGGCAAAGCCCTCCTGCAGCCCGCCATTCATGTCCGAGCGGTACTCCACCGTCAGGGAGATGGCGTCCTCAGTGCGGACGGGGGTGGTGGAGGTGGCCTGGGCCACCGGCGCCACCAGATCGGTGAGGGCCGCCATGGCTTCCAGGCTGTCGGGCTTGCCGCTGCCCACCATGGCCCGGGTGATGGTGAGGGTTTCGCCGGCCAGCAGGCTGGCAATCAGCCCCCGGCCGGCATTGGTGGGTGTAAAACCGTAAAGATCAGGCATCTTGTCCCTCCTTGATGCGGGGAAGCGTTGTTGTTGTGATGGTGCCGCCGGGAGCGGCTGCCAGCTGGACCACCGTGGGGATCAGCACAAACACCGGCGGCAGGGTGGTTCTGGCGTAGCTGCCGCAGGGGGCCGCAGCCACCCGGACGGGGCGGCTCTCCATGGGGGTGATGGTGGCGATGCTGTCCAGCCAGGAGGACAGCCGCTTGACCGAGGACAGCACCCGGCGGAAGGCGTCCAGCTCTGCTGGACCGATGGTGACTCTGCTCGCCCCGATGGCGGCCCGGAAGTGGTGGGGCTCGCCCCCGTACTGGTACCATTCTTCAATCTGGCCGCTGCCGAAGATAGTCTGAATCAGCCGGTCCACCGCCCCGGGAGTGCCCATGGTGGCATAAAACAGCAGAGACTGACGCACCAGGGTGCGCTTGGTCTCTACCGGGTAGTCCGCACTGTAGGCCGGGGTGCGCAGCTCGGCCGCCAGGTAGTCCAGCAGCTGTTCCGGCACCTGATCCAGCCCCGCCCAGATCACCATCCGGTCGGCCAGGACCAGCAGCTTGTCCACCTGGCGGCCGATGGCGTAGGCCAGGGCCCGGGTCTGGGTCTGGCTGGACAGGTTATAGGGCAGAATCTGGGTGAACCGGCTGCCTTTCAGCTCAATCATCTTCCAGCCCTCCATACCGGACCACGGCCTCCCCTTCCAGGGCCGCGATCTTGATCTTGCTGACGGCGGTGTAGACCGGGGCGGCGATCTCCAGCCGCTTGGCCCCGGCTTTCATCATCATCTCGTGGAGCTTGGAAGGGTTGATGTCCCGGCCGATGGTCCGCTGCCAGGTCTTGTAATCCTCTACCGCCTGGTTCACCGCCTGCTGAATGGCCACCGCCTGGGCGGCCTGGCTGCGGTTGATCCAGTAGGTGACGTCGATGGTATAGGCCACCTTTTGGGGCGCCGATACATGAACCAGGTCGGTCATGGGCCGGCGCAGCCGGGCGGACAGGTGGTCCAGCATTCCCTGGATCATCTCGGGGCCGGGATCGGAGCCGTCGACCAGAATGAAAACCAGGTCCACCGTGCCGGCAGCCTGGTTGCTTTGGGTTTCCACGTCCCCCACCGCTGAAGAATAACTCATGGCGTGGTAGCGGTATGCGTCCTCGGGGCCGGCGGTGGAGTAGGCCCCGGGGGCCAGGTAGATCCGCTCCTTGAAGTCGGCGTCGTTCTCGGCATCGGTGCCCCCGGCGGTGGGGGTGATGTTCTGGACACTGGCCACATAGGGCACCGGGTCCACCAGGATGGCCAGCTCTCCCGGCTGATAGCCGTTGCCGGCGGCGCCGGGGGTGGTACAGGTGGCGGTGACATCCGCCGTCCGGCTGCCGGCGGGGATTTCGGTGTAGACGTCGGTGGCGAAATAGACGCTGCCGTCCATGGACACCCTCGTCCCCGCCGGGATGGATACCGCCGACACCCGCAGGGCCGACAAGGTAAACCGCACCGTGGTGGAAGCCGCAGCGGCAGGGTTCCGGGTGGGGCCCTTGATGAGGGCCAGGTTGTCCAGAAAACCGCCGTAGCTGTATTTCAGCAGGTTGACCTTGCCGCCCCGGTCGATGTACTGCATGGCCTGGTAGATCTGGGCCGCGGCAGCGTACAGCTCCATCCGGTGGGGCGCGGCCCGGCCCAGGGTGTAGGGTTTGCCCTCGGCGGCGGTCATGTAGGACTCATAGTCGGCCACCATCTCAGCTTTCACGTCCTCAATGGTCCGGCCGTCGATGAAAGAGATATCCGGCGTACTGGCCAGAGCGGTTTCCCAGTCAGGCACGGTCGATCACCACCTTTGCCAGGACGCGGCCGTCGGCGCCGGCCTGCCATTTCACCTCCCGCACCCGGATGGCCGGGAGGAAGGTGCTCACCTTTTCCACCAGCTCGGCCACATACAGGCTTTTGGCCACCGCGGCGGGCCGGTCCAGATAGTCCATGGACAGACCGAAGGTCCGGTCCAGGGGCATGGTGCCCACCCGGGTGGTCAGCAGCAGATTCAGCTGCCGGTCGATGTCGGCCAGCTTGTCATCCGAAAAGGTGTATTCCAGCTTGAAATCGTACATCAGGCGTACTCCTCCAGTGTAAGGGTGAGCTTTGCCCGGGCCAGCTCCCCCTGGTTGTAGATCACGTCCCAGGTCTCGCTGGAGCCGGTAACCCGGAAGCGGTTCTTCCCCACCGGCCGGAACCCCAGGATTAAATACTCGGCGTCGCCGGTCTCCACCATCTGTTCCACCAGGTCCAGCATCCGCCGGGGCTTCACGCCGAGGCCGGCGGACAGGGTGATGGGCAGGCTGACGCTTTGCAGCCCGGGGCCCAGAAACTCGGCCCGGGGCTTGATGCCGGGGGTCTCGTGGGTGGCCCACCGGCCCGATACGTCCCGGGTCATCCCGTCAAAGGTCAAAACGTAGTCATCGCTCACCGTGAAAATGAGATTGGGACCCAGTGTCCCGATCATGCTGCATCCCTCCCATCAAAGCGGCGGCGTTGTGGGGCTGCCCGGGGCGGCACAGGTGTGGGTGTGGTTCACCAGGCTCTTGCCCATGATGGCGCAATCCCCTGCCCCGCCGGTGATGTTGACGGTGGCGCCGCTGATCTGCACCGTGGTCCCTTCCAGGCTGAGGGTGGGGGCATTCAGGCTCACCGCGCTGGCGGCGGTCACCGACACGCTGCTGCCGTCGATCTGGACGGTACAGCCTCCCACCTGGAGGGTCAGCTTCCCCGAGACGGTGATCGTTGCGTCCCCCTTGACGATGGTGGTCTGGCTGCCCTGGACGGTGGCTGCCGCGTCCCCGCCCACCTGCAGGGTCCTTTTGCCTGTGACGGTGACCCCGTCATCTCCCTGGACCGTGCTGGTGCGGCTGCCCTGCACCGTCTGGATGCGGTCGCCGCCGATCTCGGTGGTACTATTTTGGGTCACGGCCTCCTGATAGCTGCCCTCGGTGGTGTCTTTCCGGTCCTTTTTCACCAGGGTTTCCTGTTTGCCCACGATCTCCTGGTAGTCGTCCCCTTCGGTGTGGTAGAGGCTCTCGGGGACGTTGGCATCGTAGCGGATGTAGCACTTCCAGGGCGTCAGGTCAAAATCCTTGCGGTAGAGGCCCTCGAAGCCCTCCGGGGGCGTCAGCTTGGCCGACCAGGGCCGGCCCAGCACCACCCCGGCCTCGGCGCCGTTGGACAGATGCACCACCGCCACCAGCGCCCCCACCGGGGGCATGGCGTATTCCGATGAAAACAGCGGGATCAGCCGGGTGACGTCGTCGTCCATGTCGGGATAGGTCACCCGGACCATCCCGCTGGGGTAGTCGATGCTGGACACCTTGCCCACACGGATTTCTGCGCTCACAGGCTCCCTCCTTCCACTTTGGACAGCTCCAGCTCCATAGTGTAGCCGCTGCCGATATGGCTGGCGGCGCTGTCGATGTAGTACTTGCCGTCGATGGCGCCGCCCATCCCCTCCACCGTCACGCACTGGGTGGCCACCAGCCCCGGCCGGCCCTGGATGGTCACCGTCAGGGTGGTGGCGCCGTGGTTGGCCTTGTTCACCAGGGCGGTGATCTTCCGCTGGGCGTCGGCGGCGTTGTCCGCCTTGCCCGATTCCTTCAGGATGCGGTCCCCGCCGCCGATGGTGGCCTTGATCTCCTCCTCGGTGGTGGGGTCGGTGTAGGTGTACTCCCCGCCGGTGTAGGTGCCTTCCAGCTTGGTGTGCCAGTTCCAGTTCTGGATATCCTCCTTGCGGATGGTGTGGGCGGGCTCTTTGGCCTTGTAGGCCTCCCGGTCATACACCACCAGCTTCTGGGCGTAGAGCTTGAGGCAGAGGCCGTAGGTCCCACAGAGCTGGGTATAGAACTCACAGTCGTTCTGCTCGGTCTGCTCCACCGTCTCGATGGGGACATCCCCGCCCTCCACGTCCCACACCAGGGAAATCCCTGCCCGAGCGGTGATTTCCTGCCCGATGGCCTGGAGGGTGGACTTTTCCCAGGTCTTGGTGCGTTTGGTGGTCTTGAACGACGTGTCCGCCGGCACCGACACCCCCGAGATGGTGCCGGTCCGGGGCCAGCCCGAAAAGTTGTAATCGTCCAGGGTGAAGGACCCGCAGTCGAAGCTGCGGTCATCCCCCTCGGCGTCCCAGTCATAAATCAAAATCTGGGCCGTCAGGGTGTCCCCCTTCTGGGGCAGCCAGTCCCCCGCCCACTGGGCGTCCCGGTCGTTGATGGTGATGTCGATGGTGTCCGACTCGCCGTCCGCCGGGTCGGTGTAGGTCACCTCCCCCTTGGAGCCGATCATGTCGGTGGTCACCGCCGCCCCGTTCCAGGTCAGGGCGGCCTCCGCCCGCCGGGGCCTCACCGGGTCCTCCAGGCGGGCAGACTGGAGGCGGTCTGTTCTGCCGGCAGGGGCGGGGTGTTGAGGACCGTCCCGGCGTCAAACACAAACACATCCAGCAGCGGGAAATTGTGCGCCATCAGCCAGCCGGTGTACTTCACATCCCCATAGACCCGGTAGGCGATCAGGTCCCAGGCGTCTCCCGCCCGGGTGGTATAGGTTGCTTCCATCAAATTCTCTCCTTATCCGGGTCGGTGCGGAAATTCTTCCGGCGCTCCTCGGCCTTCATCTGCTTGTACAGCCGCTTGAACTCGGCAAAGCTGATGCGGCCGGCCTCCTGGGCCTCCTCCCGGGTGGGGGTACCGCCGTAGAAGTTGAACACCGGGGCAAAGGTGATGCTGTCGCCTCCGGCAGCGCCGCCCCGGCCGTTGGGGCCGGGTTTCGGCCACCGGTCCAGAAGTTCGGCCAGCTTGGACAGGGGCATGACCGCTTCCGGCTCCCCGCCCTCGCCGATTTCGGCCAGGGTGGGCCGGGTGGCGATGCCGCCTGCCGCCAGCTGGGGGATGGTGGGAATCGAAAAGCCCAGCTGTTTGCCGCCCACCACCGGCACCCAGTCGGGAATATCCACCGCCAGGCCGTTGATCCCCTCGATGGCTTGGTTGATGAGGGCGATCACCCCGTTGATGGGTGCCTTGGCGATGTTGCCGATCAGGCCGAAGATATTGCCGAAGATGTTGACGATGTTCTGCCAGGCGGCGGACCAGTTGCCGGCAAAGACGTTCCCCACAAAATCCAAAAGGTTCTGGAGGATGGCCTGGGCATTGGCTGCCCCGGCCTGGACCGACTGCCAGAAGGCCTGGAGGAAAGCCCCCGCCGCCGGGAAACGTTCGCTTACCATGGCGATGAAGGACTGGACCAGGGCGTCCACCTGGCTCCAGTTCTGGTACAGCAGCACCAGGGCGGCGCCGATGGCCAGGATAATCCCCAGGGGCCCCGCCAGGGCGGTGCCGGCGGCTTTCAGGATGGTGACAAACTGGCCCAGCTTGCCCGAGGCCTGGAGCAGGGCAAAGAAGGTCTTTGCCTTGCCAAAGGCCTCCATCCCCTTGGAGACGGTATTCACCGCCGGGCCCACCATCCGCAGGGCCACCGCGAAGGCGGCCACCGTCCCCTTGTGCTTCCACAGGAAGGCCAGGAAGGGCTGGGCGGCGGTATAGGCCTGGCCGGCCCAGTCTGCGAAATCCCGCAGGCCCGTCACCAGCTGGGGCAGGGCCTCGGTGAAGGCTCCCACGGCCATGTCGCCGAAATCCCCCGCGATCTCCTGAATCACGGGGGACATCTCATCCAAGGCGCCGGTTACCTCGGGCAGATGGGCCATCAGCGACTGATACACCGCGTCGGCGGCGGGCAGCATGGCCACTTCCAGGCGGCGGCGCACCCCTTCCAGAGCGCTGTCCAGGTCGTTGTACCTGGTCTGGTTGATCTGTTCCAGGGCCTCGCCGGTGCTGTAGGCTGCCGAGGAGGCGTCGGCCATGGCCTGCAGGGCATCCACGCCCAGGTCCTCCCACATGGTGCCGAACAGCTTGACGCCCACAGCGTCCCGCTGGACCTGGTCGTCCATGGCCAGCAGCCTGTTCAGCACCTCAAAAAAGGCCTGGTTTGCCTTGTCGCCGCCGGCGGCGAAGGTGGCCATCATCTCATCGGCGTTGTAATCCAGAGCCTGGAAGGCGCTGACGGTGGTGTCGCTGCCGTCGATGGCCCGGATGGAGAACTCCTTCACCGCGTCGCCCACCTTGTCCAGGTTCCAGGCGGTGCCGTCGGCCCCCGACTGGAGAATCTGGAACATATCGTCGGCGGACAGGCCCAGCTTGGCGAACTGGACCGAATACTCGTTGATGGTGTCGATCAGTTCTCCCGAGAAGTCCAGGCCGTTCTGGGCGCCGGCGGCGATCAGGTCAAAGGCTTTTTCCGCCGAGACGCCAAAGTTTTTGCGGATGGCCTCGACGGCCCGTGTGCTTTCGGCCACGTCGTAGCCAAAGGCATCCCGCAGGGCAATGGCCCCCTGGGTGGCCTGGACCATGCCGTTCTGGCTCAGGCCGGCCATGTTCTTGTCCACCAGGGCCACCGCCTCGGCCACGTCGTTGACGTCGGCGCCGAAGTTGTTGGCGTAGACCGTCTCCATGACGCCCCGGAGCTTTTCCAGCTGGGCGCCCGCCGCGCCGGTGGAGGAGGCCACCTGGTTGGTGGCCTTCTGCCACTGGCCGCCCAGGTCCGCCAGGTACTTGGTGGCGGCCGCGGCGCCGGTGCCCATGGCAGCCAGGCCGGCGGCGGTGACGGTGGACAGCCGGTTGGCGGTTTTTACGATGGAATCCAGCTGTTTGGAGGAAGTTTTTACGCTGGTGCCCAGGGACTTGTCCACCTTACCGGCGATTTTGATGGCCAGTTCCATGGTTTTGCTCTTGGACATACTCCATCACCACCTTTGCCAGATCGTTCAGGTCCTCCAGGGACATTTCCAAAAAGTAGTCAATCCCGCTGTGAAGCTGTAGGGACAGGGCCACGCAGCCCTTGCGGATCTCCGGCGGGGTTACTCCTCCCCAACCTCGCCGTAGAGAAAACCCACCACCAGGTTTTTCAGCTTGACGGCCTCCCGGGCGGGCAGCTGCTGGAAAAACTCCAGAGGCTTGCCGGTGACCCGGGCCGCCATGTAGATGGCGTAGGGCAGGGACATTTCGGCGATGGGGTCCACGCCGTCGGTCTTTTTGACCATCTTGCCCACCTTGCACAGGTCGGCGGCCGAGAGGTCCTCCAGGCCGCTGAGGTCCACCTCGGTGTAGGTCTCCCCCTCGAAGGTATAGGGCTTCTTGAAGCGGAGGACCAGGTCCTCCTGGTCCTCTGTGTCGTGGGCAGCCGCGGGGGTGAGCTCGAAATTCTGGGGATTCTGGGCCGCAGCGTCCAGGACATTGGGGTCTGCAATGTGTGCGTTCATCAGGTCATTTCCCTCACTTTCTGCAGGACGTCTTTACCGTCGATCTTGAAAATGCCGTTGAGCTTGTCCAGCTCCACCAGCTCCTTGCCGTCAAGCGAAATCTTGATGTAAGAGATGTTCAGGGTGACGCTGCTGCTCATGGCGGTGGCTGCCTTGAGGGTGCCAAGTTTCAGGGTGGCGCACTTGCCCCGCACCACTACTTTCAAAGGCCGGAAGGCGGTGTCGCCCTCCGACGTCAGGGACTGCAGGGCGCCCCGCATGGTCAGCTTCACCGCCTTGGTGGTGTCCATCAGGCTGATGGGTTCCTCATCCAGCACACGGAAGGGGATCTCCATCTGCTGGTTGGAATAGTGGCCGGGGGCCGGGTCGTCCAGCTCGCCCAGGATGCCGGCGCCGCTGAGGGTTTCCACCAGCTGCTCGAAGTCGGGCAGGGCGCACTCGTCGCCCACGCCGAAGAAACGGCCGCCCAGGTCGTCGTTGTAGAGGTTATAGCTGTGGATTTTGCTGGGGATGTTGTTCACGCTGCGTCACCTCCGGTCAAAGCTGCCTCCAGGGCGGCGGTGTCGTATTCGTTGATATTCTCGATGTACTCCGCCGGGACATAGGGCGCCAGGAAGGTGTGGACCGTCAGGTGGCCGTTCAGCAGGTCGGTGAGGGGGTTTTCCTCATCCCGGAACTCGCACCGGTAGCCCGCCACATAATCCTTGGCCACATAGCCGTTGCCCTTGATGTTCTGGCTGTCCACAATGGACTGGACCAGCCGGGTATTGGCGGGGTTGTCCACCTTCTGGAAATAGGTCAGGATGAAGTTGTTGGCGTCCCAGTTGAAGAACCGCCGCACCGCCAAAAACCGGTCCTTGGGGTCGGTGGTGGAGGGGTAGGCGGCGGTGTTGTTGCCCCAGGCCTTCCAGCCGTTGGCATTGATGGCGGTGATGACGCCGTTGGCGTTGAGCAGGTCATTGGCCTGCTGCTGGTCCAGCAGCACCTCGGTGCCGTCGTGGAGGACGGTGCCGGTGATCCGCAGGTCCTTGTTGGAGGGGCTCTCACAGGGTACATCATCGTTGTCGGCGTCCACCGTGGCGGTGAGGGGGGCCAGCATGGCCGAGAAGGCATACACCTTGCTGCCCACTGCCACCATGGGCCAGAGGGCCGCCGCAAAGGCAGAGGTGACCCCCTGCTTTTCCTTGGCGGACTTGACCTCGGTGTAGACGGCTGCGCCGCCGCTGGCCTTGTCGGTGGAGATGTCGATGTAGGTCTGGGCCCGGAACACTCCGCAGATGCCCTCGGTCTTGGCCTGGAGGGCGGCGGTGACCACCGGGTCCTGGCTCCAGCCGGGGGCCAGCAGGATGCCGGCGGTCAGGCCGAACTTGGGATAAATCCGGCGGACCATCTCGATGCCGGTTTCGGCGCCAGTCTCCACGTCCACGCCGCCCACGATGTCGGCATTGGTCACCCCGGCGGGGTTGAGGCTCTTGCTGGCGATCTTCACCGTCTCGGCCTCGGCGGCCTCATCCAGCAGGGTGATGGTCACCGAGCCGTCCTCGGCGTGTTCCGCCAGGTAGTCCTCCCCCTCGGTGAGGGGGGTGTCGCCGTTTTTCACCGACAGGGTGTTCAGCAGTACAAAGGGCTTGTCATACCGGACCACGCCATCCGCCGCCGGGAAGTCTGCCTCCTCGTTGGCGGTGGTGTGGCTCTCCTTGCCCGGGTCCAGGACGTTCACCAGGATGATGGGGGCCACGCTGAACACCCGGAAGCTGGCGTCCATGCTCTGGCAGAGCGAAAAATCCTTAAAATCATCCGAATAGCCCAGCCCCTGCTGGCACTCCGCGAAGGAGTAGCAGAGGACGGGCTTGTTGACGGCAGCCGCCGGGTCTTTCAGCAGGTGGATGGGGGCTGTGCCGAAAATCACCTGCAGCCCCGCCGCGCTTTCCACCGGCGTGGTGAGGCTGGTGGATTGTTCAACCACGCCGATGCCATGATCATATGCCATAGGCGCACCTTAGCCTTTCTGCGCGTCCAGAACGCGCTTGTAGTAGGTATAAATCCGGCCGTATTTCATCCGGATCTGCTTCATGGCCTCCGGCATCTGGTCCAGCGGCACGATCAGGCCGGCCAGGGCCTTGTCTGTGTCGGCCGCTGCCTGCAGCTTTTCGGGCAGGCCATTGGTGTAGATGGTCCAGGTCATGGCCAGCCCCTTGATGTTGGGGCCGCAGTAGACCAGAGAGCCAACCGTTTTGGATTTCTTCGTCATGTAAAAGGCACCTCCGGGCAAATGGTGGGGATTTCCAACTGGAACTCCACCGCTCCCAGGTAATAGGGATGGGCTTTGGTGTCGTTCCAGATGGCCCACTGGATGGGTTTCTTCACGGTATAGGGACCGCCCCGGGCGGCATCCCGTTCCAGCAGGCTGTCGTCGTCCAGGATCACCCGCATGGGTTTGCCGTCCACCGTATGGACCTCGGCAAATTCCTCCTGGTTCAAAAAGACCTGCTGGATATCCGCCGCGATGCAGTCCTTAAACGAAAGGGCGCCCATCACTGGGTGCCCTCGTCGTCGTTCGGTTGGGTTTCGTCGTCGGTGTCCTGGACGGCCTCGGCGGGGGCCTGGACTTCCGCGGCCCCGATCAGGGCCACCAGGTCGATCTTGGTCTTGGCGGACAACGCGTCCAGGCCCAGCTCACCTGCCAGCTTCAGCAGCTGGGCCTTGGTCATCTCGTTCAGCTGGGCCAGGTGGCCGGTGAGCATTTCAGCGGGGGGCGTGTCCTCCTGCCAGACGGCGCTGCCGGCCCGCAGCCAGGCTTTGGCCATCCGGCCGTCGGCGGCAGGCAGGGCCTCGCCGGGGGCGTACATCCGGTTCTGGTAGAGGATGGAGCGCTTGGCAATCAGCTGTTTCATGGCCATCGTCCCCCCTCACCCGATCTTGACCAGGACGTCGGGGTCCTCGCTGGCGGCGGGGGCCACCGCCCAGCCCGCCGGGGTGCTGCCGCTGGTGGTGGTGACGTTCTTGGCGGAGTTATCCCAGTAGAGGGCCTGGCCCACCGTCACGGCGCCGGAGGCCTTGGGGATCCGGTAAACGCCGGTCACCTGCACCGGGCCGGCGGCGTCCCTGGCGATGTCGGCACCGGCCACGCCGATGCGGGTGGACAGATCCACCACGTCCCCAAAGGACAGGGGTTCTGCGGCGGTGTAGTCGATCACATCGCCGGTCTGGTAAAAAATCGCTGCCATAGCTGTACCTCCTTACTGGACGCCGGGGTTCTTGGCGATGCCCCGCCAGTCCACTGCGCTGACGCCCCAGTCCATCCACAGGTCCCACACATAGCCCAGCCGGCCCGCGGGCTGACTGCGGCGGATGGAGGGGGTTTTCATACCGTTCAGGTAGTCCACCTGGATGGAGCGGCCGGTGGCGGGGTCGCCCGCCATGAACCAGGGCAGGGCCTCACCCTTGGCCAGGGTGTTGATGGTGCCCTCCTCCACCGCCTGCAGGCGGTTGCGGTACTGATAGAGGGCGTTGGCGGTGTGGCTGCCGATGCCCTCCACGTCAATCTGGGGGCTCTCCAGGATCTGGGCCATCTTGAAGCCGTAGCCCACCGGCACAATCACAAACCGGGGCTGCACCATGATGCTCTCCCCAAAGGGGTCGGTCTGTCTCAGCAGTTTGAGCATGATGGCCTGCATGGTGTCGATGGAGGGGGCGGCGTCCATCCCCACCTGACGGCACAGGCTGGTGATGTCGGCCGTCCGCTGGCGCTCGGCGGCCAGAGCCTGCTGGATGGCGTCGGGCCCGGCGGGGTCTGCGCCCCGCTGGCCCTCCGCTGCGCCCTGGCTGCCCTGGCCGGCGGTGCCGGCGGGCTCGGCGTCGATGATCTGCTGGCAGCGCTCGAACTCGGCCTGTTCCTCGGCGGTGAGGCCGCGGTTCTCGGTGCGGGCCTGGTTCACCAGGGCCTGCTGACGGGCAAGTGCTTCGGTTTTGTTCATGCTGTTGTCACCTCATTTTGTTCTGGTTGATCTGGATCTGCCGCTCCCACAGGTCGAGAGGCAGGGCCTCCTCCCCTTCCGAGCGGCCCACCCCGACGGTAGGGTCCGCCGGGACCGACACAATGGACACCTCCACCGGCGTCCACTTGCGGGCGATGGAACAGGGCCCGGTGAACCGGCCGTCGCCGGAGGTCTTGCCGGCCTCCACCACCTCCCACCGGTCCACCCGGTAGCGGACCGAGGTGGTTTTCAGGGTGCCGGAGCAGACTTTCTGGAAAACGACCTCAGACTCGGCGTCGGTGTCAAACTCCACCTCGGCCATGCCCCGGCCGTTTTCCACCCAGGCTTTGAGAATCCGGCCCACCACCTTGTCCGGGTCGTGGTTGAAAAGCAGGACGCCGATCTCGTTCAGGCGCTGCAGGTTCACGGCGTCGCCGGCGTGGTCCAGGATTTCGGGGCCGAAATACCGGTCCACCGGCTCCTCACTGGAAAAGCTGAGGATCCGCCGGCGGCCGGTGTCCTCCTCCCCTTCCCGGGCCAGGATCTGGCCCATGGAACGGGTGCCGTCATTCTTCTTCGGGTTTGCCCTGGTCTGCGTCGGGGTCCAGGGCTGCTGCTTTGCTGCCAAACAGTACACCTCCCATGTCTACGCCCCGTTCCCGGCCATAGGCCAGGACCTCGGCTGTCTCTTCAATGGCCTGCCGCCAGTCTTTGCCCCGCTCGGCGCAGACGTCCTGATAGGTTTTCTGCCCGGACTGCAGGGCGGTCTGGCCGGCCCCCGCCTCCTTGGCGGGGTCGATCCACTTTTTCGGGGCTTTCACCCAGGTGTGGGCCATGTATTTCTTTTTGTCCTCCCAGAACCCCGCCGGGGCGATCAGCCCCGCCAGGACACAGGAGATCACAAACTGCTCGTAAATCTCCGACATCATCCGCTGGAGCAGCTCGATGTCGGCGGCGTAGGTGTATTCGTCCTCCACCGCGTTCTGCCGGGCGCTGGAATAGGTGGAGCCCTTCATGTCCCGGGAGACGGCCTCATAGCTGAGGCCCTGCCCCGCCCCCACCAAAGCCTGCTGGGTCCGCAGGAAGGAGGCGGCGTCGGTGGCGGCGCTGCCGGGGTTGACGGCGTCCACGCTGTCCCCGGGGTTCAGCTCCATAATCATGCCGGGGGTCAGCTTTTTCCCTGCGTAGTCGATCCGACCGCTGTCGCCCGTCTGCACCGCCGACCGGCCAAAGCCGCCCGAGGGCAGCGCCTTGCGGATGAACACCGCCATGCAGGCGGCGATCCGTTCCTTGACCGACACGGCGTTGATGTACTCGTTGACATCCCGGATGCGGGTCAGGGTGTGGGTCAGGTCGGACATTTCCCGCAGCTGGCTGGGGCGGCGTTTGGATTTCAGGAAAAAGGCGTCTTTGGCGTCGATGTAGACCGACTCCAGCTGCCGCCAGCCCTCAATGTCGTACTGCTGAATCCAGTAGCCCTGGGGCTGCCGCCAGCTGTTGTACTCCACGCCGCCCACCACCCGGTTGCCCTTGCGGCGGGGCTGGGTGCGGCTGGTATCCAGTTCGTCCACGTCGATGGCCTGGAGCTTGAAGGGCACCAGGCCCCCGGCGGTGTGGCGGAACAAAAACAGAATCCCGCCGTCTACCTTTTTCCGTTCCTCGGCCATCCGCAGCAGTTCCGTGAAGGACTGCTCCCCGGTGACGTCGCAGTTCCGCGCTTCGCACCACTGCCGCCAGAGATCTTCCAGCTGCCGGTCCAGGGTGCTGTCCCCGGTGTTGGCCCGGAGGGTGTAGCCCCTGCCCACCACGTTCCGGTCGTAGGCCAGGATCACCGACTGCAGGATATCGCTGTTGCGCTCCAGGTCCCGGGCTCGGGCCCGGATGATGTCCCGGCTGTAGCGGTCGGTGGTCTCGGCGCTCTCGTTGAGGGCCGCCCAGTGGCCATTGATCCGGCCCTGGCCGGCGGCATCGTAGTGCCGCAGCACCTGATAGCTCTGGCGCCAGGCTTCCCGCTCATAGGCCCACCGGGGGGACACCGCCGCGATCAGGCCGTCCAAAATGCCCACAAAGCATCACCTCCCGTCAAAAAAGGCCACGCAGGTGCGGCTCAGCAGGGGGCCGCTCTGGTCGGTGTCCAGCTGGGCTTCCAGGTCCTCCCGCATGGATTTCAGCATCCCCAGGTCGGCCCGGGTCAAAGACCGGCTGCCGATCTTGTAGGACTGGCCGCCCACCAGGATGGTCTCGATGGCCTTGTTGATCTGTTCCAGCCGCTGGCGCTTGTCGTTGTCCGCCACGGCGTTCACCTCCTGTCAAATCCAGTTTTCATGCTGCCCGATCCAGTCCTCCTCGGGGGTGGGCTGGGGCGCGGGCCGGGGTTTGGGCGCTGCCGCCAGGGCCTGCAAAGCCAGGCTGCGGACGTTTTTCAGGTCGGCCGCGCAGGCGGCGTAGACCTCGCAGTCCAGGTAGTGGTTGTCGGCGTGGGTGGATTTTGGCACCCACTTCTGCACCTGCCGGCCGTTCGCCCGCTCGGTGACCTTGTGTTCGGCGGTCACCTGCTGGGCATATTCCAGGTCGCAGTCCTTGTGGACCATCCAGGAGCCGCTGCCATTGGGCCGGCGCATCCGGGCCGAGATCATGTCCTTGTATTTGCCGGTGTCTATGATAATCAGCTGCATCCCGTTGGCCCGGCTGTCCGGCTTGTCCACCGTCGAGATCTTGTAATAACCTGGCAGCGGCTTGGAGGAGCCTTTGCCGGCGGCCACCCAGTCCAGATTCATCAGGCAAAACTCATAGACTGTATCGGTCTGGTCGCTGGAATCGATCAGGGCCAGGGCCACCCGCATCTTCCCTCCGGATGGCAGCTGAAACTCGGCGTTCATCACCCGCTCCACTTCTTCCCCCGAAAGGGCCTGGCCATGGGCCACGCACTGACTGGTCATGAAATTTCCCCATGCCCGAATGGTCCAGTACATACAGTTCTCCTGAACATCGATGCCGCCGGTCAGCAGCTTGGTCCAGGGCGGCAGCTGCCAGGCCGGGGTCTCGGTCTGGCGCTCCAGCACCAGCTCGGCGCTGGTTTTCAGTTTGGTGTCCTCCCAGGGCTCGGCCAGCCAGCTGTTCACGAAGTTGTGGAGCATCTCCGGGTCGTCTTTGACCTTCAAAAACTCCCGGGCTACTTCCTCGAAGGTGGTAAAGGGTGAATACAGGGTATTCATCCAGAAGGCCACGCTCCGGGGGGTCTCGCTGTCCCTGCGGACAAACTGCCACCGCCCGGCCCGCAGCATAGCGGGCTTGTCCCGGTCGGTGAGGATGCAGCCGCATTCCTGGCAGACATACCGCACCCGGCGGGCCCGCTGGATCAGGTCCGGCTCTTCCTCCTGGCTGGGCCATTTCAGCTGGGCGAACTTCAGCTCGATGTACGCCCCGCAGTGGGGGCAGGGCACGAAATAGTGTTTCTCGGCCTCGGCGGATTCTTTCGCCCGCCAGATCAGCCCCGTTTTCAGGGTGGGGGTGCTGGCCATGAAGATTTTCCGGTTCAGCCGGTAGCTCTTGGTGCGCTCCACCGCCAGGGAGACGGGGTCGGATTCCTTTTTGGTGGAGCCGGGGTACTTGTCCACCTCATCCAGGAACAAATACCGGATGGGGGTGGAGGACAGGTCCGCCGGGCTGTTTGCGC
Organism: Faecalibacterium sp. An77; assembly: GCF_002161315.1. Taxonomy (NCBI): domain Bacteria; kingdom Bacillati; phylum Bacillota; class Clostridia; order Eubacteriales; family Oscillospiraceae; genus Faecalibacterium; species Faecalibacterium sp. An77. The sequence continues at coordinate 1,776 of NZ_NFHK01000044.1, read as the reverse complement.
CGGTGAGATAGACGGTCATCCCGTCAAACCGCTGGGCCAGGTCCTCGCTCTCGTGGGCACGGTACTTGGCCGCCAGCGCCGGGCAGCTCTTGAACATGGGCTCCAGCTTGGACTCCACCGTCCGCTTGGCCAGCTGGTCGGAGGGATACACCACCATAGTGGGGCCCGGGTCCTGGTCGATCAGGCTGCCCAGGGCGTTCTCCATGGCCGAGGTGCCGCCCACCTGGGTGGGCTTCACAAAGACGATCTGTTCGGTGGTGTCGTCCGAAAAGGCGTCCATGATCTCGATCAGGTAAGGGGTCAGGGCGTTCCGCCAGGGGCCCGCCACCGCGTTGGTGTCGGGCAAAATCCGGTTGGCCTCGGCCCAGGCCGACACAGGCAGCCGCTTTTTGGGCCGCAGCACCTGGAGGGCCGGGGCCATCCACCGGGGGACGGCGTAGGGTTCCACCCTGCTCCGGCGCTTCACGGCGGGTCAGCGTCCTCCCTGTCCTGAATCCGGGCCGCCGCCACAAAGGCCTCGAACAGGCCGTCCAGCTCCTGCTGCAGATCCTTTTTCATGGCCCGGGCCAGATCCCCGTCCAGGTAGCCGGACATGGTACCCGCCGCCCGGGAGGGGATCCGGTCGGCAAACTGTTTCAGCCGCCGGAGGAAGTCGGACAAATCCCCCTGCACCTGCCCCGCCGGCAGGTATTTCCCCTCGGCGATGGCAGTTTTCAGCTTGTGGAGGGCGCCCTGGCTCTCCTTCAGCTCCACCTCGGCCTGCAATTTCTTGATGGTCAGCTCCTCCAGGGTGCTGCCGGACAGCTCGTCCCGGATTTTCTGCTCCTGCCAGGCCATGTAGTCCTGGATGGTCTGGGCGGTGCGGTACCGCCTGGCCCCGCCGCCGGGGGGCACCTCGGTAGAGAGGACCCCGTCCTGGGTCAGCTGCTGCACCCGGCGGGTGCTGCGGCCGATCAGCTGGGCGATGGCGGTGGTGCTGGCCCACTCGGGCACCTGGGTCAAAACCGCAGACGGCGGGGCCGCTGTGGATTTCGCCTTGCCCGCCATCTGCACCACCTCCTTTGCGCGGGGTCGATTTCGCATTTTTCGGCGCCGGCGGAGGGCGCTCACCCCCATGTATGGGGGTGAAGGGGCCGCCGGGGCCGCTGATCCGTAACGAAACGCCGGAAATTTTTCGGATTTTTTGTAAAAACACATCGGGCCTTCCGTGCCCCGCGCCGCACTGTCCGCCGGGAAGGACCCGCAGCGGCGGCGACCGCGTCCAGTGGACGAAACAGGAAGCCGCCGCTGGCTGCGCAGCTGAGACGCCGCCTGCGGCAGATACAGGCGAGGCGGAGCAGGGGCCGCCGTCCAAATGTGCAAGCGGGCTGCGCCCCGCGCTGCATATTTGGCCAACGGCAACCCGGAGCCGCGCTCCGATTTTTGCGGCGCACCGCGGCGGGTGCTTGCAAAAATCGGCTAAGCGCAAGAGTGGAAACATTTTTAATGTATTAAATACTATGCTTTAAAATTGTTTTCTACTCAACTTCATTCTAAAGTGACTCAACTCAAATTTCTTTATTGTATTTTGTTCTAATTCTGAAGTATAATTAAATCAATCAAGTCCCAATTTCAAGGAGAATCATATGAATTTAAAAAACAGGAAAGGTTTCTCGCGGTGAACAGGTCCGTAAAAAGTAGACAATAGACAAAAAACCTCCCCGTGTAGGATAATAGAACTACACGAGGAGGTTTTGCTATGCCCAGAAAATACACGAAAATAAATCAATATGAGAA
>NZ_NFHK01000043.1:0-21415 GCF_002161315.1 Faecalibacterium sp. An77 | reverse complement strand
CGCCCCCGCTGCTCCTGCCGCACCCGCCGGCCCCGCCGGTGCTGTGGCCGTCAAGGCTCCCATGCCCGGCAACATCCTGGATACCCGCGTCAAGCCGGGTGATTCGGTCAAGGCCGGCGACACCCTGGTGGTGCTGGAAGCCATGAAGATGGAGAACGAGATCGTGGCGCCCCAGGACGGCACCGTCGCCACCGTGGACGTCAAGCGCGGCGACGTGGTCAACTCCGGCGATATGCTGGTCACGCTGAACTGATTAGGGGAGGGTGGACATTATGGCGAAAAAGCCGATCAAAATCACCGAGGTGGTCCTGCGCGACGCACACCAGTCCCTGCTGGCCACCCGGATGACCATGGACGAGATGCGTCCCATCCTGCCGGAAATGGACAAGATCAACTATTTCTCGGTGGAGTGCTGGGGCGGCGCAACCTTTGACAGCTGCATCCGGTTCCTGGATGAGGACCCCTGGGAGCGGCTGCGGATTCTCCGCAAAGAGCTGCCCCATCAGAAGCTGCAGATGCTGTTCCGCGGCCAGAACATGCTGGGCTACCGCCCCTACGCCGACGACGCGGTGGAGTACTTTGTCCAGAAGTCGGTGGCCAACGGCATCGACGTCATCCGCATCTTTGACGCTCTGAACGATCCCCGCAACCTCCAGACCGCCATCAAGGCCGCCAACAAGGAGGGCGCCCACGTCCAGGGCTGCATCAGCTACACCCTGAGCCCCGTCCACACCAACGAGGCCTTTGCCAAGTACGCCAAGACCCTGGAGGAGATGGGTGCAGACTCCATCTGCATCAAGGATATGGCCGGCCTGCTGACCCCCTTCACCTGCGCCGAGCTGGTGAAAGAGCTGAAGGCCACCGTCAAGATCCCCGTGGATATCCACAGCCACTACACCGCCGGCCTGGCCTCCATGTCCATCCTGAAGGGCATTGAGGCAGGCGCCGACATTGTGGATACCGCCATGAGCCCCCTGGCCCTGGGCACCAGCCATATGCCCACCGAGAGCCTGGTGGCCGCCCTGAAGGGCACCGACTACGACACCGGCCTGGACCTGAACCAGCTGAACGTAGTCCGCGATTATTTCGCCAAGCTGCGTGAAAAGTACATTGCCAACGGCCAGATCAGCCCCAAGAGCCTGGGCGTGGACGCCAACACCCTGCTGTACCAGGTGCCGGGCGGCATGTTCTCCAACATGCTCAAGCAGCTGAAGGACGCCGGCAAAGAGGACAAGCTGGACGAAGTGCTGGCCGAGATTCCCCGCGTCCGTGAGGACGCCGGCTATCCGCCGCTGGTCACCCCCACCAGCCAGATCGTGGGCACCCAGGCGGTGTTCAACGTGATTCTGGGCGAGCGGTACAAGATGGTGACCAAGGAGTTCAAGGGCCTGGTCCATGGCGACTACGGCAAGACCCCGGCTCCCATTTCGGCCGAGTTCACCAAGAAGATCCTGGGCGACGAGCAGCCCATCACCTGCCGTTTTGCCGATACCCTGGAGCCCGAAATGGACAAGCTGAAGGCCGAGGCCGCCAAGTGGTCCATCCAGGAGGAGGACGCCCTGACCTACGCCATGTTCCCGCAGGTTGCGCCCAAGTTCTTCGACAAGCGCAACGCCAAACTGCAGGGCGTGGACGCCGATCACGCTGACTACGTCAATAAGTCGCACCCGGTCTAAACCAATCTAGGGGGAACCCATTTCTGCGCGCATACGCGCGACAGAAATTCCTTCCCCCTAGTATCCCCCTGGGGACAAAATTTCCCGGCGAACCGCGCACTCGGCCTATGGCCTCGCACACTCCCGCCGGAAAATTTCCCTGTCGGTGTCCGGCCTCAGGCACATGTCCTTCGGCCGGACGGATTAAAAATGGGGGTGCCCGCTCCAAAAGGCCCAATTTAAATCGGAGCGGCGGGCAAAAGCCGTTAAGAAAAACACCCGTGCCGCCGTTTGAGGCCCTGTAAGTTTTCACGGGCCAGGCATGACAGTGTTTTTTAGGCTTTTGAACGGCGCGACTTCCCTGTCTGGGTCCAGGGTTCAGACCCTGGTCGTTAGGGAGGGTAGGGAGTCCAGAGGGCCTAGGGAGGGGGAGTCGAAACCCCCTCCCTGGCCCTCTGGCCCCAGCGGAGCGGACAAAAGGGAAAAGAACCAGCGTGCGTAAAGGCAGAGCGGCACACCTGTCCCACCTTGCCAAAACCCTGGAGGTGACCCGTCCATGTGGTTTGCAAAGAAAAAGGAGCCCGAGGCCAAGACCTACGATCCTGCCCTGTGGAAACCGGTGGTGCGGTGCAGCATCTGTACCGGGGAACAGGCGGCGGGCTTTCGGGAGATTGCCACCGGCCGGTTTGAAGAAGTCATGCTGATCCGGGATGAGCGGGACCTCGCCCGCTTTCTGAAAAAGTACGGCCTCGAGACCGTCACCAAAGAGTATTGAGTCCAGCCGGGCTGGGGGAGAGATCCTCCGGCCCGGCTGTTCTTTGTGACAAGGCTGTGTCAAACATGGGTTTTTTCTCCGGTTCCCTTGCAAAAAAGGCGCCGGAATAGTAAAATGATACCATATGTATCGTAATATGGGGCACTAGACCCCAAGGCGGATATATATGTGGAAATGATCTGGCAAGAATGAAAAAGGGAAGAGTGAATATGATCTATAGCATGACAGGGTACGGCCGTGCCAGCGAGGTGCGGGATGGCCGGGAGATCACGGTGGAGCTGCGCAGCGTCAATGCGCGGTATTTTGAGTATACCTCCCGTGTGCCGCGCAGCTGCGCTTTTCTGGACAGCCGGCTCAAGACGCTGCTGAACAGCCGGATTGCCCGGGGCAAGGTGGAGCTGAGCCTGACGGTCCAGAACACCGAGGCCTCCGACACCGCCGTGACGGTGGACATGAACCTGGCCCGCAGCTATCAGCAGGCCCTGCGGGACCTGTCCGAAGGCCTGGGGATCAAGAATGACGTGACGGTGAGCCTGTTGGCCCGCTTCCCCGACGTGCTGGTGACCCAGCAGGCCCAGGTGGACCCCGAACAGCTGTGGAACGACGTGTCGGACGTGGCCGCCGTTGCCCTGGAGAACTTCATGGAGATGCGGGGCATCGAGGGCGAAAAGATGCTGACCGACATTTCCTCCCGCCTGAATACGGTGGAGGAATGCGTGGGCCGGGTGGAGACCCTCAGCGCCGGCCGGGTGGAGAAATACACCCAGCGTCTGTATGAGCGGCTCAAGGTGATCCTGGAAGACCGGTCCATCGACGACGCCCGGGTCCTGACCGAGGCGGCCATCTTCGGGGACAAGACCGCGGTGGATGAGGAGACGGTGCGCCTGCGCAGCCATATCGCCCAGTACCGCGAGATTCTGGGCAGCAACCAGCCGGTGGGCCGCAAGCTGGACTTCCTCACCCAGGAACTGAACCGGGAGGCCAACACCATCGGTTCCAAGTGCCAGGATCTGGACATCACCCGGATCGTGGTGGACATGAAGGCCGAGATCGAGAAGATTCGGGAGCAGATCCAGAACCTCGAGTAAACACAGACAGGATAAAGGGTAACAGGTATGCGGCTGATAAACATCGGGTTTGGAAATATGGTCAGCGCGGAGCGTCTGGTGGCGGTGGTCAGCCCCGACTCGGCCCCCATCAAGCGCATCATCAAGGAGGCCCGGGAACAGGGCCGCCTGATTGACGCCTCCTATGGCCGGAGCACCCGGGCGGTGCTGCTGATGGATTCGGATCATGTGATCCTGTCCGCCCTGCAGCCCGAGACGGTGGCCAACCGTGCAGGCAGCCCATCGGATGGAAAAACGGAGGAAGTTTAAATGGAAGGCGAAAAGTATCTCTTTGTGGTGGCAGGGCCTTCGGGCGTGGGCAAGGACAGCGTCATGGCCAAAGTCCGGGCCGCCCATCCTGAGATTGAGAAGACGGTGTCCATCACCACCCGCGCCCCCCGGGAAGGGGAGGCCGAAGGGGTCAACTATTACTACCGCACCGAGGCAGAGTTCCAGCAGCTGCTGGACCAGGGAGAGATCCTGGAGAGCAACTGCTTCAACGACCACCACTACGGCACCCTGAAATCGGAGGTGGACCGCCGGATTGCCGCAGGCAAGACGGTGCTGCTGAATATTGACGTCCACGGCGCCGCCAATATCAAGCGTCTGTATCCCGGCTCCACCATCATCTTCCTGCTGCCCCCCTCCTGGGAGGAGCTGGAACAGCGGCTGCGGGGCCGCGGCACCGACAGCGACGCCGACGTGAGAAACCGTCTGGCCATCGCCCGGGAGGAGCTGCAGCGGGCCGGCGAGTTTGACGCCTGGATCGTCAACCGCGACCTGGACCAGGCCGCCGCCGAACTCTACGAAACCATCGCCCGGCGGGTGGGCCAGCCGGAATAACACAGACAAAGGAGCGGATGGGATGCCAAAGACGGTGGGCGTTGCGGTGAGCCATGCGGCCTTCCACTTTGATAAACTGTATACCTACGCCGTGATGCCCGACCAGCAGGACGCCGTCCGGCTGGGCAGCATGGTGCTGGTGCCCTTCGGGCGGGGCAGCCGCCCCCGGATGGGGGTGGTGCTGGCCTGCGACGCCGAGCCCGAGAGCTCCAAGCTGAAGTATCTGTTTGACGTGGCCCCGGCGTCGGCCTGCCTGACCCCCGAGCTGCTGGAACTGGTGCGGTTTTTGAAGGGCCGCACCTTCTGCACCTGGTACGAGGCGGTCAAGGCGGTGATCCCTTACGGGGCCCAGTATAAGCCGGCTTTGGCGGCGGACGGGGTGACCCCGGTGCTGCAAAAGCAGCTGACCCGCCATACCGAGACCTTGTACCGGCTGGCGGCGCCCCTGCCCCAGAAGCCCAAACCCACCGCCAAACAGCTGGCGGCGGTGGCCCTGCTCAGCGGCGGGCCCCGGACCCAGGGGGACCTGGAAGCCCACGGCATCAGCCGCGCGGTGGCCGAGAACCTCTGCGCCAAGGGGGTATTGGCCAGCGAGCAGGTGAATAAATCCCTGGACCTCTACGCCCACATCCCCCAGCGCACCGAACAGCTGGACCTGACGGCGGAACAGCAGGCCGCCTTTGACGCCCTGGCCCCCCATCTGGAGACGGGCCAGGCCCATGCCGCCCTGCTGTACGGGGTCACCGGCAGCGGCAAGACCCTGGTGTTCCTGAAATTGATTGAGCGGTGTCTGGCCCTGGGCAAAAAGGCCCTGGTGCTGGTGCCCGAGATCAGCCTCACCCCCCAGATGATCCGCCGGTTAAAAGAACGGTTCGGACGGCGGGTGGCGGTGCAGCACTCGGCGCTCAACCACACCGAACGCCTGCTCCAGTGGCAGATGATCCAGGACGGCGGGGCCGACATCGTGGTGGGCACCCGCAGCGCCATCTTTTCCCCTCTGGAGGGGATCGGCCTCATGGTCATCGACGAGGAACAGGAACACACCTACCGCTCCGAGTCGGCCCCCCGGTATTCCGCCCATGAGGTGGCCCGGTGGCGTGCCACCAAAAATGGGGCGTTGCTGCTGCTGGCCAGCGCCACCCCCAGCACCGAGAGCTTTTATGAGGCCCAGGCGGGGCGGTGCCAGCTGGTGCGGCTGACCCAGCGGTACGGCGGCCAGCCCTTGCCGTCGGTGCAGATTGTGGATATGCGGGCCGAGCTGGCCGCCGGCAACCCCCGGGAGATCAGCCTGGCCCTGGAGGACGCCATCCGGGAGAACCTGGACGCCGGGAAACAGACCATTCTCCTGCTGAACCGCCGGGGCTACCAGACCATGGCCCAGTGCGAGGACTGCCGCGAGGTGCTCAAGTGCCCCAAGTGCAGCGTCCCCATGGTCTATCATAAGAATGAAGGGGGACGGCTGCTGTGCCACTACTGCGGCACCCAGATCCAGCCCCGGCCCACCGTATGCCCCGCCTGCGGCGGCAAACTGCAATACCGGGGCTTCGGCACCCAGAAGGCGGAGGAGGAGCTGGCGGCCCTCTTCCCCGAGGCCCATATCCTGCGGATGGACCAGGACACCACCTCCGCCAAGGACGCCCACGAAAAGATGCTGGCCCAGTTTGCCCGCCATGAATACGACATCATGGTGGGGACCCAGATGGTGGCCAAGGGCCTGGATTTCGAGGACGTGACCCTGGTGGGTGTGCTGGGGATTGACTCTCTGCTGTTCGCCCAGGGCTTTCGGGCCTATGAGACGGTGTTCAGCCTGGTGACCCAGGTGGTGGGCCGCAGCGGCCGGGCTTCCAGCCCCGGCCGGGCCATCATCCAGACCACCGACCCCGATAACCCCGTCCTCAACCTGGCCGCCGCACAGGATTACGACGCCTTTTTCGCCCAGGAGATCGAATACCGCCGCCTGGGCCTGTATCCGCCCTTCTGCGGGCTGTGCATTGTGACCTTCTCGGGCAAAAAGGAAGGGGAGGTGGCCAAAGCCGCCGCCCGCTTTGCCCAGATTCTGGCCCGGGAGGCCGCCCAGCAGCCCGGCATCCCCCTGCGGGTGCTGGGCCCCACCCCGGGCAGCATTTTGATGATCAACGAAATTTACCGCTATAAGCTCACCGTCAAGTGCCGGAACGACAAGACGTTCCGCGCCCTGCTGCGGCAGGTGCTGGCCTGTTACGAGGAGGAAAAACTCCCGGCCAAAGCCTCCGCCGCGGTGGATATGCACTCGGACGGCGATATCTGATGAATTGGAGAGGTGTAATTTATGGCTATCCGCAACATCGTGAAGGAAGGCGACCCCATTCTGAACAAGGTCTGCCGCCCCGTGACCAAGTTTGACGACCGTCTGGCCACCCTGCTGGACGATATGCACGAGACCATGATCGCCGCCGACGGCGTGGGCCTGGCAGGCCCCCAGGTAGGGATGCTGCGCCGGCTGTTCGTGGTGTGGGACGTCACCGACGCCCCCGAGGAACTGCCCGAGGACTACGAGTACAAGTTCATTGACTTTGTCAACCCCGAGATCGTGGCGGTGTCGGAGGACGAGGAGACCCATTATGAGGGCTGCCTGTCCTTCCCGGGCCATAACGGCGCCGTGACCCGCCCGGCGGCGGTGAAGGTCCGCGCCCAGGACCGGAACGGCGAGTGGTTCGAGCTGGAGGCCGACGGCCTGCTGGGCCGGTGCATCCAGCACGAGAACGACCACCTGGACGGCATCACCATCATGGAGTCCAGCGATTATTTCTACGAGGATACCGAGGAGGGCCGCGCCGAGGCCCGGAAAGCAAAGGAGCAGTAAATGCGGATTTTGTTCATGGGAACGCCGGATATCGCCGCCGCCTGCCTGGAGGCCCTCTACGCCGCCGGCCATGAGATCTGCGGCGTGTACACCCGGCGGGATAAGCCGGTGGGCCGCAAGCAGGTGCTGACCCCGCCGCCGGTCAAGACGGTGGCCCTGGCCCACGGCACCCCGGTCTTTCAGCCCCGCACCCTGCGGGACGGCGGCGAGGATGCCAACATCCGGGCCCTGGCCCCCGACCTGATCGCGGTGGTGGCCTATGGGTGCATCCTGCCCCCGTCGGTGCTGGAGATCCCCAAATACGGCTGCATCAACCTCCACGTCTCCCTGCTGCCCAAGTACCGCGGCAGCGCGCCGGTCCAGTGGGCGGTGCTGAACGGCGACGCCGAGACCGGCGTCTCCATCCAGCAGATGGACGCCGGCCTGGACACCGGCGACGTGCTGGTCTGCGAAAGGATGGCCATTGACCCCGAGGAGACCAGCGGGGAACTGTTCGACCGGGTCACCGCAGTGGGCGCCCGGGTTCTGTGCGAGACGGTGCCCAAAATTGCCGCCGGCGCCCTGACCCCCACCCCCCAGGACCACGCCGCCGCCACCATGGCGCCGCCCCTGTCCAAGGAGATGGCCGAGTTCCACTGGACCGATTCGGCGGAACACATCCACAACTGGGTCCGGGGCATGAACCCCTGGCCCTCGGCCTGGTTTGTCACCAGCGGCGGCCGCAAGGTGAAGGTCACCGAGAGCCGCGTGGCGGAGAGCAGCGGCCAGGCTCCCGGCACCGTCCTGGCCCTGAAGCCCCTGACGGTGGCCTGCGCCGATGGCGCCGTCCAGCTGCTGCGGGTGGTGCCTGAGGGCTCCAAGCCCATGGAGGGCAGCGCCTTTGCGGCGGGCCTGCGGCTCAAAGCGGGGGATACCCTTTGAGGCCGGCGGGGCCCCGGGCCGCTGCGGCGGCCGCCCTCGTCCATCAGGAACAGGGGGGCTACTCCAACCTGGTGCTGGATGCCGAGCTGGGCCGCTCGGGCCTGCAGGGCCGGGACCGGGCCTTTGCCAGCGCCATCTTTTACACCACCCTGGAGCGCCAGGCCACCCTGGACTATATTTTGAGCCGGTTTCTGCCCAAGGGCCTGGCCAAACTGGACCCGCCGGTGCGGGCCATCCTGCGCAGCGGCCTGGCCCAGGCCCGCTATATGCAGGTGCCCGTCCCGGCCGCCGTCAATGAGTCGGTCAAGCTGGTGCGCGCCTTCGGCAAGTCCAGCGCCGCCGGCCTGGCCAATGCGGTCCTGCGCAAAGCCTGCGCCTATGACCTGGATACCGCCGTCTTTGCCGACGAGGTGGAGCGGCTGATGGTGCTGGGGTCGGCGGGCCGGGATGTGGCCGCATTCCTGCGCCAATACTACCCGGAAGAAGCCCTGGCCATCCTGTCCAGCCCGGCGGACGGGGGCAAAACCGCCCTGCGGGTCAACCCGCTGCACACCACCCCCGCCGCCCTGGCCGACGCTCTGAGCAAGGCCGGGGTGGAGGCCAAACCCGGCCTCGTGCCGGGGAGCCTGCTGGCCGACTTTGCCGGCAGCCCCGCCGACACCGAATGGTTCCAGCGGGGGGACTTCCATGTGGAAGGCCAGGCCAGCCAGCTGGCGGCCCTCTGCCTGGGGGCAAAGCCGGGGGAGACGGTCATCGACCTGTGCGCCGCCCCCGGCGGCAAAACCCTGGCCCTGGCCCAGGAAATGCAGGATAAGGGCCGCCTCATCAGCTGCGACCGCACCCCCCAGCGGGTGGGCCTGATCGAGACCGCCGCCCGGCGGATGGGTCTGGGCTGCATCGAGACGGCGGTGAACGACGCCGCCGTGCCCAACCCCGCCTTTCCCGCCGCCGACCGCGTGCTGGCCGATGTGCCCTGCAGCGGTCTGGGCATTCTGGGCAAAAAGCCCGATATCCGCTATAAAACCCTGGACGAGGCCCGCCGCCGGGAGCTGCTGGACACCCAGCGCGCCATCCTGGACTGCGCCGCCGGCTACCTGAAGCCGGGGGGACGGCTGGTCTACTCCACCTGTACCATCCACCCCGAGGAGAACCAGGACCAGATCCGGGCCTTTCTGGCCCGGCGGCCCGACTTCCGGGTGGTGGAGCCGGAGCCGGCTCTGCCGGCCGGCATGGAACAGGGGCCCTGCGGCCTGTTGTCGGTGCCGGGCCGCACCGGGATGGACGGATTTTTCATCTGTGTGATGCAGCGCGCTGAATAAGCCGCCGCACAAGGAATATCCCCAGGAGAATCTTCAATGGAAAACAAACGCTGTATCTCATCCCTCACCATCGAGGAACTGGCCACCGAGATGAAAGCCATGGGCCAGCCGGCCTTCCGTGCAAAACAGATTTTTCACTGGCTGCATCAGAAGCTGGTGACCGACTTTGCCGCCATGACCGACCAGCCCAAGGCCCTCATCGCCCAGCTGGACCAGGGGTTCTATATCGCCGCACCCCAGATCGAGCGCCGCCAGGAGGCCAGGGACGGCACCGTGAAATACCTGCTGCGGATGGCCGACGGCAACTGCATCGAGACGGTGGTGATGCGGTATCATTACGGCTGCACCGTCTGCGTGTCCACCCAGGTGGGCTGCCGGATGGGCTGCCGGTTCTGCGCCTCCACCCAGGCGGGCCGGGTCCGCAACCTGGAGGCCGGCGAGATCTGCTCCGAGATCTATACCGCCCAGAAGGACATCGGGGAGCGCATCTCCCATATCGTCCTCATGGGCATCGGCGAGCCGCTGGACAACTTCGACGAGGTGATGAAGTTTTTGACCATCATTTCGTCCCCCGACGGCGTCAACATCGGGATGCGGAATATCAGCCTGTCCACCTGCGGCATCGTGCCCCAGATTGACCGTCTGGCCCAGCGCAAGCTGCAGCTGACCTTGTCCATCTCCCTCCACGCCCCCAACGACGCCATCCGCAGCAGCATGATGCCGGTGAACAACGCCTATCCGGTGGCCCAGCTGATGGATGCAGTCCGCCGCTACCAGGACACCACCGGCCGGCGGGTCAGCTTTGAATATTCCATGGTGCGGGGTGTCAACGACAGCGACGCCTGCGCCAAAGAGCTGGCGGGCCTGATCCGGGGGATGGGCGCCCATGTGAACCTGATCCCCATCAACCCGGTGGACGGCAGCCCCTATTCGGCCACCGACGCCGAGAACGTCCGCCGCTTCCAGGCCAAACTGACGGCCCTGGGGGTCAACGCCACCGTCCGCCGCCGGCTGGGCAGCGAGATCAGCGCCGCCTGCGGCCAGCTGCGGCGGGAAGAAATGGACGCCGCCGCCAAGACGGAGTAAAAAGGAGAAGCCTATGAAACTTGCAGGGAAAACCGATGTGGGCCGCATCCGGCGGGAAAACCAGGACGACTACCGGGCAGGGGAACTGCCCGGCGGGGCGGCCTGGGGCCTGGTGTGCGACGGCATGGGCGGGGCCCGGGGCGGCCGGGAGGCCTCCCATGGAGCCTGTGATGTGATCGAGCGGTCCTTTCAGGACCAGTACAGCCATTGCGGCCGGGGCGGGGAGGAACAGTTCCTGGCCCAGGCCCTGGAACACGCCAACCACTATGTCTTTCAGAAGTCGGCCCAGGAGGAATCCCTGGCCGGCATGGGCACCACGGTGGTCTGCGCCCTGGTGCGGGACGGCCGGGCCTATATCTGCCACGCGGGGGATTCCCGGGCGTACCTGTTCCATGCGGGGCGGCTGCATCAGCTGACCCACGACCACTCCTATGTCCAGGAGCTGGTGGACTGCGGCACCATCACCCCCGAGGAGGCCGAGCATCACCCCCAGAAAAACATCATCACCCGGGCTTTGGGCGTGGATTACCGCCTGACCCCCGATTTCACCTCGGTGGTGGTGCTGAAAGGGGATATGCTGCTGCTGTGCTCGGACGGCCTGACCAACGCCCTCACCACCGAACAGATGGAGGCGCTGCTGGGCCGGGTGCCCTTTTATGACCTGCCCGACCGGCTGATCGAGGCGGCCAACGCCGCCGGCGGCCAGGACAACATCACCGCCCTGCTGCTGGGCGTGGAGCCGGTGGAGGTGCAGCATGGATAATCTGATCGGCCGCAGGCTGGACGGCCTCTATGAGGTGCGGGAGCTGATCGGCACCGGCGGCATGGCCAACGTCTACAAGGCGGTGGCGGTGGGCCAGAACGGCCCCGTCCCGGCGGGGACGGTGGTGGCGGTGAAGGTGCTGCGGGCCGAGTTCATGCACGACCCGGACCTGGTGAATCGTTTTAAGAACGAGTCCAAGGCCATCTCCCTGCTGCATCACCCCAATATCGTCAAGGTGTACGACGTGTCGGTCACCGACCGGCTCCAGTATATCGTGATGGAGTACGTCAACGGCATGACCCTGCGGGAATACCTCAACGAGCGCGGGGGCAAGCTCACCAGCCGTGAGACGGTCCACTTCATCTCCCAGATTCTGCAGGCCCTGGACCACGCCCACCGCAACGGCGTGGTGCACCGGGACATCAAGCCCCAGAACATCATGCTGCTGGACAATGGCCAGCTGCGGATGATGGATTTCGGCATCGCGCGGATTTCCCGGGCCGAGAACCAGCTGCTGGCCGGCAAGGCCATGGGCAGCGTACACTATATCAGCCCCGAGCAGGCCCGCGGCGAGGTCACCGGCCCCCAGAGCGATATCTACTCGGTGGGCGTCATGATGTACGAGATGCTGTCGGGGCACCTGCCCTTTGACGCCGACGAGGCGGTGAAGGTGGCGCTGAAACAGATCACCGACACGCCGCGGCCGCTGGCCCAGCTGGCCCCCGACACCCCCCGGGCCCTGGTGGAAATCACCGAAAAGGCCATGGCCAAGCTGCCGGCCAACCGGTACGCCAGCGCCAGCGAGATGCTGGACGCCCTGGGGCAGTATGTGCGGGACCCGGATGTGGTCTTTGCCTATAAGTATATCACGGAGGAAGCACCTGCAAAGGTGGTCAAACAGACAATGAGCCAGAAAAAAGACCAGCGCGCCGGCGGCGCCGGCACCCGGACGCCCCAAAAGCGGAAAAAACGCTCGGTGTTCATCCCGTCCCTGCTGGGGATCACGGTGGCCTTCGCGGTGGCGTGCGCTGTGCTGTGCCTGATGATTCTGCACAACAACAGCAACTTCATCTCGGACCAGAAGGCGGACATCGTCCTGGAGGACTATGTGGGGATGACCCGCACCGAGGCCGAAGCCAGCACCCAGGTGGGCAGCGGACAAATCAACATCAACTGGGTGGAGGAATACAGCAGCACCTACGGCGAGGGCTATATTTATAAACAGTCCCCGGCGGCGGGCCGTGTGGTCCGCGAGGGCCAGACCGTCACCCTGACGGTGAGCCTGGGCACCCAGTACGTCACCATCCCCGACACCACCAACTACGTCCAGGCCGACGCCGAGCAGCTGCTGCGGGATACCGGCCTGTCGGTGCTGGTGGTCCAGAACGTGGAGCCCTCGGTGGCGGTGGGCGCGGTCATCCGCACCGACCCCGCGGCCGGCACCACCGTCCCGGCGGGCAGCACCGTGGTGGTGTACGTCAGCCGCCAGCAGGTCAGCACCACCACCAGCGTGCCCTCGGTGGTGGGCCTGTCGGTGAACGACGCCCGGACCCTCCTGGTCCAGAACCGCCTGACCCTGGGCAGCCAGACCCAGGCCTACAGCGACCAGCCGGTGGGCACCGTCATCGCCCAGGAGACCGCGCCCGGCTCCACCGTCAAATACAACACCCGCATCAACGTCACCGTGTCGGCCGGTCCCGAGCCGGCCCCCGAAGTGCCGGAAGAGCCTTCCAGCTCGGAGGGCGGCGGCGACTGGTGGGGCGATCTGTGGGGCGGCAGCTCCTCGTCCTCTTCGTCCTCCTCCTCGGGCAGCTCCTCGTCGGGCAGCTCCGACGGCGGGGCCAGTTCCTCGGACCCCAGCCTCATCTGGCCCTGGGACTGGTTTTAACGGGGGCGGCGGATGGACGGATATATCATCAAGGGGATCGGCGGGTTCTACTACGTGAAAACCCCGGACGGGGTGGTGGAGTGCAAGGCCCGCGGCATCTTCCGCAAACAAAAGCGCAGCCCGGTGGCCGGGGATCAGGTGACCCTGGCGGTGGAGAACGGCGCGGCGGTGATCGCTGAGATCGCCACCCGCAGGAACGTCTTTGTCCGGCCTCCGGTGGCCAACCTGGATGTGCTGTTCCTGGTGGCCAGTACCACCCAGCCTTCCCCCAGCACCCTGGTGCTGGATAAACTGTCGGCCATCGCGGTGGACAAAGGGGTGCAGCCGGTGATCGTCTGCACCAAGGGAGACCTGGCGGAGGCGGACTTTCTGGAGAAAGCCTATGCCCTGTCCACCATCCCCTTCATCCGCATCGACTACGCCACCGGCGAGGGCCTGGACGCGGTGAAGGAATGGATCAGCGGGCGGCTGTGCGCCTTCTGCGGCAACTCAGGTGTGGGCAAGTCCACCCTGCTGAATGCCCTGCTGCCCGAGGCGGGCCGGGAGACCGCCGCCATCAGCCAGAAGCTGGGCCGCGGCCGCCATACCACCCGTGAGGTCACCATCTTCGAGGCCTTTGGGGGCCGGATCGCCGATACCCCGGGCTTTGCCAGCCTGGAGGCGGGCCGCGCGGGCTTCATCCCCAAGGAAAACCTGGAACACGCCTTCCCCGAGTTCGGGCCGTATCTGGGCCAGTGCCAGTTCACCGGCTGTTCCCACCGCAGCGAGAAAGGCTGCGCGGTGCGGGCGGCCCTGGCCGAAGGCAAACTGTCCCAAACCCGGTACGACAGCTATTGCGCCATGTACGACGAGGTGAAGGACGTGAAGGACTGGGAACAGCCCCGCCGCCAGGAACCCAAACTGTAAACCCATCAAAACCCAGCGCCGCTCGGCTATGCCCTGCGGCGCTTTTGCAAGCGAAGGAGGGCGTTTTGCCTATGGCGCGCTGTGTGATATTGTCGGCCTGCCCGGTGGGGGCGGAATTGGCGGGGCTGCTGCGGCCCGACGATTACCTGATAGCCTGCGACGCAGGCTACCGCAGCTGTGATGTGCTGGGCCGGCGGCCCAACGCCGTGGTGGGGGACTTCGATTCGGCTCCCCGGCCCGATATGCCGGAAGGGGAGGACCTGGTGGTGCTGCCCCACGTCAAGGACGATACCGACACCGAGTACGCCGCCCAGCTGGCGGCGCGGCAGGGGTTCCGGGAGGTGCTGATGCTGGGGTGCCTGGGGGGAAAGCGCCTGGAACACACCCTGGCCAACCTCTGCACCGGCCTGGGCCTGGAAAAACGGGGCGTCCGTGCCACATTGCAGGATGAGCGCAGCCGGGTCACCTACCTGCTGCCCGGCCAGACCCGGACCTATCCCAAAGGGGATTACTTCTACCTGTCGGTGTTCCCGGCGGAGGGGAAGGCCGAGGGGGTCACCATCCGGGGCGCCTTCTATGAGCTGACCGGGGCCCAGCTGACCGCCAGCTACCCTCTGGGGGTCAGCAATGAGTACGCCCCCGGGTCGGACTGCATCACCCTTTCGGTGGAGAAGGGGGCCCTTGTGGTGGTGGAAACCGCCGCCGATTGAACCGGGGCGGAACATTTTGGGCCGTTTCTGCCTATAATGGAGCAAACCACCATCGAAAGGCAGGGAACCATCTATGCAGATTATCGTCATCAAGAGCCCCAAGTGCCTGGCCGGCCTTCTGCGTATGCTGTTCGGCATCAAGAAGGAGAGCAGCCGCTGAGACGGTCCCAGGCTTTCAGCCCGTGGGAGGCGTGTGCCTTCTGCGGGCTTTTTTGCGCCGTTCTAGCCTGTTTTGACCCCGCATACAATGAACCATGCGCCGTACAAAGGACAGGAAAGGAGCGCCGTGAACATGGAACTGAAGGTATTCCGTGATATTCTCTACGCCGGCGGCGGGTGCTGCACCGTCAAGGCGGAAATCCCGGTGGAGACGGAGATTCTCATCTCCGATTATCTGCCCCAGGTGTTTAAGATTGTGAAATGCTTTGCCCGGCCGGTGGTGCTGCAAAAGCAGCTGCAGCCGGGCAAGCTGACGCTGGAGGGGTACATCCGCTGTACCGTCTACTATCAGGGGGAGGATGGGGCGGGGCTGTGCCAGACCGAGCAGAAGATCCCCTTCAATAAGGCGCTGGACCTGCCCAGTTTTAGTTTTACCTCCTGGAGCGCGTCGGTGGAGGGGGAGACCGAATACATCAACTGCCGGGCGGTGAATCCGCGCCGCATCGAGGTGCGGGGGGCCTATGGCCTGGTGGCGTCGGTGTCCACCCAGTGCAGCACCGAGGCGGTCACGGCATTGGCGGACTGCGGCATCCAGCAGCGCCAGGCCACCCTGCGGGGGGTGAAGCGGGCCGCGGTGCTTGACAAGCTGATGGCCGCCGACGGGATGGTGGTCTTTGACCAGCCCCCCGCGGCAATCCTGGACGTGTCGGGCAGCGCCGCCGTGGGGGAGATGAAGATTCTCAACGGCAAAGCGGTGGTCAAGGGCGAAATCCACGCCCAGTGCGCCTGGCGTGCCAAGGGCAGTGCCGCGCTGCTGGGCCAGGCGGCCACCATTCCCTTCAACCAGATTCTGGACGTGGAGGGCCTCACCGAGGACTGCCTGTGCCAGTGTGCGGTGGAGCCGGTGGGGTTTGCCGTGGCGGAGGGGGAGGACGGCAGCCCCGGCAAGCTCACCGCCACCTCCATGCTGCACCTGCGGGCCTGGCGTCCCTATGAGCTGAACTGCGTCACCGATGCCTTTTCCACCCAGTACCAGGTCCGCAGCGAGTCGGCCCCCCTGACGGCGGAACAGCTGGCCTGCAAGCTGGACGACACGGCGGCGGTGACCTGTTCGGGTCCGCTGCCGGATGAGAACACCCGGCTTCTGGCCTGTTTTGTGGCCTTTGGCCCGGCGGCGGTGGAACAGCGGGAGGACGGCCCGGTGCTGACGGCCCGGGTGCTGGTGACGGCCTTTGGCCAGAACAGCCTGGATGAGATCGACAGCTACGACAAGTCGGCCGAGCTGACGCTGCCCTTGCCGGTGAAAGAGACGGGGGAGCTGATCCCCGAGTGCTGGCTGTCGGCCCAGGACGTCCAGGCGGGCTGTGCCGGCGGGAACCTGGAAGTCACGGTAACCGTCCGGGCCCAGGGAGCGGTGCTGAGCCGGGAGAGCCGGCCCTTTGTCAGCAGCATTGAGATCGGGGACCCCCTGGCCCCCGCCGACCCGGATATCTCCCTGCGGGTATATTACGCCCAGCCGGGGGAGGAACTGTTTGATATTGCGCGGCGGTTCCATGTATCGCCGGGCCAGATGCTGGAAGCCAATGGCCTGGAACCCGACACCCGCACCCTGGCGGCGGCGCGCCGCCTGCTGGTGCCCGGGGCCTGAGAGGAGGAAGGTACACAGTGGAGAATCCTGTACTGTATCGGGAGATTGGCCAGCGGACCGGCGGCGATATTTATATTGGCGTGGTAGGGCCGGTGCGCAGCGGCAAGAGCACCTTCATCAAACAGTTTATGGAGGAGCTGGTGCTGCCGTCCCTGGGGGATACGGCGGCCCGGGCGCGGGCCCGGGACGAACTGCCCCAGTCGGCGGCGGGCCGGACCATCATGACCACCGAGCCCAAGTTCATCCCGGAGACGGCGGTCCCCCTCCAGCTGGAAGGGGGCGGGGAATGCCGGGTGCGGCTGATCGACTGCGTGGGCTACATGGTGGAGGGAGCCATGGGCCACGAGGAGGACGAAAAGCCCCGGATGGTCAAGAGCCCCTGGTTTGAGGAAGCGGTGCCCTTCGACCTGGCGGCCGAGACCGGCACCCAGAAGGTGATCCGGGACCATTCCACCATCGGGGTGGTGGTGACCACCGACGGGTCCATCAGCGATATCCCCCGGGCCGGCTACGAAAAGGCGGAGGCCCGGGTGATCGGGGAGCTGGAGGAGCTGGGCAAACCCTATGTGATTTTGCTCAACAGCGCCCATCCCGACTCCCCTGAGACCCGCCAGCTGGCGGCAGGGATGGAGGAGCGGTATGGCCGTTCGGTGCTGCCGGTGAGCTGCGTGGACCTGGACGCCGCCGCCCTGGAAAAGATTCTGGAGTCGGTGCTGTATGAGTTCCCGGTGCGGGAACTGGATTTTGCCATGCCCCGGTGGGTGACCATGCTGGACAGCGGCCATTGGCTTCAGAGCAGCGTGTACGAGGCGGCGCTGAACTTTGCGGCCAGTATCGCCCGGATGAAGGACCTGCGGGCCGCCGAAGGCGGGGAGGCCCTGGCCTGCGACGCGGTGCAGCGGTCGGCGGTGACGGGGATGGACCTGGCCGAAGGCAGCGTCAAGGTAACGGTGGAGCTGAAGCCCGACGTGTTCTATCAGGTGCTCAGCGAGCAGACGGGCCTGGAGATCGGCGATGAGGCGGGCCTGATGCCCTGCATCATCGAGCTGGCCCGTGCCAAAAAGGAATATGAGCGGCTGCGCAGCGCCATCGAACAGGTGGAGGCCACCGGCTACGGCATCGTGATGCCCTCCATTGACGAGCTGCGGCTGGAACAGCCCGAGATCATCCGCCAGGGCGGCCGGTACGGCGTCCGCCTGGAAGCCAGCGCCCCTTCCATCCACATGATGCGGGCAGAGATCCGCACCGAAATCAGCCCCATCGTGGGCAGCGAGCGCCAGAGCGAGGAGCTGGTCCAGAGCCTGCTGTCCGGCTTTGAGGAGGACCCGGTGAAGATTTGGGAGTCCAATATCTTTGGCAAGAGCCTCCACGAGCTGGTGAATGAAGGCCTCCAGGCCAAACTGCTGCATATGCCCCAGGAGGCCCGCACCCGGATGCAGGAGACCCTGGAACGGGTCATCAACGAGGGCTGCACCGGGCTGATCTGCATCCTGCTGTGAGAGAGTCAGGTGGGACCCATTTCTGCCTGCATACGCAGGTCAGAAATGCCTTAGTTGCGGTTCCCTGCTTTTGCGGCGGGCGTCGCGGCGCCCTTGCAAAAGACAGACCGCGGCCCCTGCTCCGCTTCGCCTGTTTCTGCCGCAGGCAGCGGCTCAGCTCCGCAGTCCCTGGTATCCCGCTGGGGACAAAATTTCCCGGCGAACCGCGCACTCGGCCTATGGCCTCGCACACTCCCGCCGGAAAATTTCCCTGTCGGTGTCCGGCCTCAGGCACATGTCCTTCGGCCGGACGGATTGAAATGGGACACTGCGCTGTCCGCTCCGATTCGCGCCACGGGCCTGCTCCGGCGGGCTGGTGGTTTGGTGCGTCTTTCGCTGCAGTTCTGTATAGGACATAACAACAACCGCCGTCCGAGGCTTGGGTCCGGGCGGCGGCTGTTTTGGTTTTGTGTTGTTTTCAATGGATGGGGGTGCCGGCTGGTTTTATCGAGCCCGGCGGGGGTTACTTGGCGCTGGCTTCGCTGTTGTGCTCAGCGCGGAAGTAGGACCGCAGGGAGTTGACCACAATGGTCAGGCCCAGGGCGATCAGCAGGACGGCGAAGATCAGCTGCAGGCCCTCCATCATGAAGGTGGCGCTGCCGGCCTGGAAGGCCTGGATCAGAGCCATGAGCCGCTGCACCAGAGCGGTGAAGGTGACGCACAGCATGATGATCAGCGGGGGGAACAGCATCTTGTTGCTGCGGCCGGTGACCTTGAGGAAGACGCAGAGGGTCACCAGAACCAGAGCGCTCAGCAGCTGGTTGGCGGAGCCGAACAGGGGCCAGATGTTGGAGTAGCCCACCTTGGTCAGGATGAAGCCGCACACCAGGGTGATGACGGTGGCGAAATAGGTGTTGCACAGCAGCTTGCGCCAGCCCTCGGCGTGGGCCATGTCGTCCACGCTGAACAGTTCCTGGAAGCTCATGCGGCCGATGCGGGCCACGGCGTCCAGACTGGTGAGAGCCAGAGCCGACACGCACATGGTCATGAAGCACTGGGCCACATACACCGGCACGCCGAACATCTCCAGGAAGCCGGCCACGCCGCGGCTGAAGATCTGGAAGGGAGTGCCCACGGCGGCGGTGCCGTCGGCGGCAGCGGATGCGCCCGCCACGCACAGGGCCAGGACAGCCAGCAGGCTTTCCAGCACCATGGCGCCGTAGCCGACCTTCAGCATGTCTTTTTCGTTTTCAACGGTCTTGGAGGAGGTGCCGGAGGACACCAGGCTGTGGAAGCCGGACACGGCGCCGCAGGCCACCGTGACGAACAGGATGGGGAACAGGTCGCCCAGGCTGTCGTTGTGGAAGCCGGTGAACACCGGCAGGTTCATGGTGGGATGAGCCACCAGCAGGCCCACCACAGCGCCGGCGATCATGCCGATGAACATGAAGGTGGTCATGTAGTCGCGGGGCTGTTTGAGGAGCCACATGGGCAGGACGGCGGCGAAGAAGATGTAAACGAAGGTGATGTAAGTCCAGGTGGTCTGGTCTGCCACCAGAGGCATCATCATGCCCAGAGCCAGGGCGGCCACGGTGCATACCAGGCCCACGGCGGCCTCCTTCCAGCCGGTGAGGTGGAAGTTCTTCTGGATCAGGCCAAAGATCATGGCGAAGACGATGAACAGCAGCGAGATGCTGCCGGCTGCGCCGTTGGTCTGGGCAGCCTCCACCAGGGCGCCGTCTGCGCCGAAGGCATTGAAGGTGCCGGCCACCATGTCCGCAAAGGCGGCGATCACCAGCAGGGTAAACAGCCAGCAGAACAGCAGGAACAGCTTGCGGCCCAGCTTGCCGATGTACTTCTCAATCAGCAGGCCCATGGACTTGCCGTCGTTCTTGACGCTGGCGTACAGGGCGCCGAAGTCGGTGACAGCGCCGAAAAAGACGCCGCCCAGCAGAATCCACAGCAGCACCGGCAGCCAGCCGAAGGCGGCGGCCTGGATGGCGCCGGTGACAGGGCCGGCGCCGGCGATGGAGCTGAACTGATGGCTGAACACGGTCCAGCCGTCGGTGGGAACGTAGTCCTTGCCGTCGTTCAGGCGGACGGCAGGGGTTTTGGCGGTGGGGTCGATGCCCCAGCTCTTGGCGATCCAGCGCCCGTAAAGGGTGTAGGCCGCAATGAGGCACACCGCCGCGATCAGGACGATAACAAGTGTGTTCATGATTTTCCCCTTCTCTTTCAGTGAAGATTTGCCTGCCGGGCAGGCGGTTGGTTCTCGGGCCAGACGCCGGCGAATAAAAAAGCCCCCGTCCTGTGCACACAGTCTTGCAACTGGATGCAAAGACGAAGGCTGAATGCTCCGCGTTACCACTTTGCTTGCCGCCGGGGGCGGCCACTCTGCCGCGGCAGGGCCGTCGAGCCGGCCTGTACCGCGCGCCCGGGATAACGGTGGGCTTCCGGCCGGTGCTAGTGGGCGGTTGGCCTTTCGCACAGGCTGCTTGCAGGGGATGGCCGGCCCGCTCCTTGCTGCCGCGTTTTCATCGTCGGCGGCTCTCTGCAAGCGGTGTGCGGGCAGACAGATCCTGTTCATCGCATTTGGTGTCTGGTGTTTGAACGCCACTACAGTAGCACGAAGGTGAAAGCTTGTCAACCGTCTCATGAAGATTTGTATGGTGTGATAAAACTGTGCCCGTAAAGTGAGCAATCTTTGAACACTTTTTGACCCTGAAGCGCCGCTCCCGCCGCCCGGAGGCTGGAGGGCTGGTTTTCTTGCGCTTTGCCGCTCTGCCCTTGAACACTCTGTTTCTTTTCCTTTTTGTCCGCTCCGCTGGGGCCAGAGGGATGCGGAGCCGAGGCGCTGCCTGCGGCAGAAACAGCCGAGGCGGAGCAGGGGCAAACACAGCGACCGCGTCCTGCGGACGAAACAGGGAGCTGTGTTTGGCGCCGCGCTCCAATTTTCACAAGGGCGCACTGTCGCCCGCTGGGAAAATTGGCTAAGCGCAAGAGGACAGCGGTCTGCTTTTTGCGAGGGCGCAGCGGCGCCCGAAGCAAAAACAGGGCACCGCAACCCGGAGCAGGGAGGGGCGGCTCTCTTGCGCTTTGCCGCCATACCGCTGACGGCTCATTTCTTTTCCCTTTTTGTCCGCTGCGCTAGGCCCAGAGGGGGAGGGAGGGGGTTTCGACCCCCCCTCCCTAACGACCAGTCCTCTTGCGCTTAGCCGATTTTTGCGGCGCGCCACGGAGGGCGCTTGCAAAAACCGGAGCGCTGCGCCAGCTTCGGCCCGGCTGTTTCGTCCACTGGACGCGCCGGGCCAAAGCT
>NZ_NFHK01000042.1:0-21897 GCF_002161315.1 Faecalibacterium sp. An77 | reverse complement strand
GTATGCAAACACAGCGACCGCGTCCAGTGGACGAAACAGGGAGCTGTGTTTGGCGCCGCGCTCCGGTTTTTGCAAGCGCCGGCCCTGGCGCGCCGCAAAAATCGGCTAAGCGCAAGAGGACAATAGCCTGTTTTAGCCTGATTTCCTCATTTGGTACGCGCTGAAACCCCATAAAAACCGCAACCCCTGCCCTGTTGATCCGGGCGGGGGTTGTTTTTGGTTTAGAGCCCCATGGGGGCGAGCCCGCAGGGCTGGGGGTTCCGCTATTGGGCGGTTGGGTGGGTTTAGATCATAAAAGGGTATCACCTTGCAATTTCAAAGTCTGCGCCCTACAGCACCAAAAGACTCACCGAACCGCCAGCCCGCTGAGGCGGGCATATGGTACCAATCGGAGCGGCGGGCAAAAGCCGTTAAGAAAAACACCCGTGCCACCGTTTGAGGCCCTGAAAGTTTAAACGAGCCAGGCATGACAGTGTTTTTTAGGCTTTTGCCCAGAGCGACCACTCTGTCTGGGTCCAGGGGTCTCCCCTGGTCGTTAGGGTGGGTAGGGAGTCCAGAGGGGGTAGGGAGGGCGAATCGAAACGCCCTCCCTCCCCTTCTGGCCCCAGCGGAGCGGAAAAAAGGGAAAAGAAATAGAGTATTCAAGGGCAGAGCGGCAAAGCACAAGAGAGCCAACCCTCCCTGCTCCGGGTTGCGGTGCCCTGCTTTTGCTTCGAGCGTCGCCGCGCTCTCGCAAAAGACAGACCGCTGTCCTCTTGTGCTTAACCAATTTTTTCTGCGGGCATGAATGCCCTTGTAAAAATTGGAGCACTGCGCCAAACACAGCTCCCTGTTTCATCCACCGGACGCGGTCGCTGTGTTTGCCCCTGCTCCGCCTCGGCTCCGCAGCCCTCTGGCCCCAGCGGAGCGGAAAAAAGGGAAAAAGAAATAGAGTGTTCAAGGGCAAAGCGCAAAAACCGGCCCCCCGCCTTTTACAAGACAGGGGGCCGGCTGCTTTCAGGGAACCATCAGCGGTTCTTGTACATTTCCTCGTAGTATTTCTGGTAGTTGCCCGAGGTGACGTTGTTCATCCACTCCTCGTGGGACAGATACCAGTCGATGGTCAGGACGATACCCTTCTCGAAGGGGGTCTCGGGATACCAGCCCAGATCGTTCTTGATCTTGGTGGGATCGATGCCGTAGCGGCGGTCGTGGCCCAGACGGTCGGCCACGTGCTTGATCAGGTCCTCGCTGATGCCGTCATCCTTCAGCCGGTCGTGCAGCTGGCTGATGATGGTCTTGACGATGAAGATGTTGGGCCGCTCGTTGTGGCCGCCCACATTGTACACCTCGCCGATCCGGCCGCCCTCGGCCACCATGTCGATGGCCTTGCAGTGGTCCTCCACATACAGCCAGTCGCGGATCTGCATGCCGTCGCCGTACACCGGCAGCTGCTTGTGATGCTTGACGTTGTTGATCATCAGGGGGATCAGCTTCTCGGGGAACTGGTAGGGGCCGTAGTTGTTGGAGCAGCGGGTGATGTTGATGGGCATGCCGTAGGTGTCGTGGAAGGCCATGACGAACATGTCGGCGCTGGCCTTGGAGGACGAATAGGGGCTGTGGGGGCACAGCGGGGTGGTCTCCATGAAGAAGCCCTCGGCGCCCAGTGCGCCGTACACCTCGTCGGTGGACACCTGCAGGTACTTCTTGCCCTCTTTCCAGGTCTTGGCCTCGGGGTCATACCAGGCCTCCTTGGCCCGCTGCAGCAGGTTCACGGTGCCCATGACGTTGGTCTGGACGAAGATCTCCGGGTTGGCGATGCTGCGGTCCACGTGGCTCTCGGCGGCGAAGTTGATGACGTAATCGAAATCATACTTCGCAAACAGGCTCTGCACCAGTTCCTTGTCGCAGATGTCGCCCTGGACAAAGACGTGGCGGGGGTCCCCCTCGACGCCCTTCAGGTTCTCCAGGTTGCCGGCATAGGTCAGCTTGTCCAGGTTTACCAGAAGGATATCGTCATGCTTTTTCAGCATATAGTATACGAAGTTGGAGCCGATGAAGCCGGCGCAGCCGGTAATCAGATAGGTTTTCATAGCGTTCCTTTCTCTGTTGCATGGCGGCGGGGCCGCAGCGGGCGGCCCGCCAAAGAAATTCCCCCAAGACGGCGCGGGACTGCCCGGGGGAATGTGGGTTGCAGACGTTGGGCCGGAGGACAGGTCTTCCCTGCCCCGCCGGGATTATTTCATGCCGTTGTCGCCGTCCCAGTGTTCAAAGAAGCAGGCCAGAGCCTCCTGCCAGGGGCGCACCTCGTTGCCCACCGAGCAGCGCAGGGCCCGGTTGTCCAGGGCGCTCCAGTGGGGGCGATCGGCACTGTCGGGGTGCTTGGCCTTGTATTCGGCGCTGGTGCAGGGGGCCACGGTGGCGTCCACCCCGGCCAGGCGGATGATCTCGCTGGCGAAGTCGTACCAGGAGCAGATGCCCTCGCCGGTGCAGTGGTACAGGCCGTACTCATGGGTGACGCACAGCTGGAGGATTTCGTGAGCCAGGTCCACCGCATTGGTGGGGTTGCCCAGCTGGTCATTGACCACTTCCAGCTTGCCGAACTTCTTGCCGGCGTTGACGATGGTCTTGACGAAGTTCTTGCCGTAATAGCTGTACAGCCAGGCGGTGCGGACGATGAAGTGGCGGTGGCAGAACCGTGCCACATACTTCTCGCCCATCAGCTTGGTGGAGCCGTAGGCGCTGATGGGGTCGGGCAGGCAGGCCTCGTCCTGGGGGATGCCGCCGTTTTCCCGGCCCGAGAACACATAGTCGGTGGACACATGGACCAGACGGGCGCCCATCTTTTCGGCGGCCTGGGCCAGATTGCGGGGGCCCAGGGCGTTGGCCTTGTAGGCGGCGTCGTGGTTCACCTCGCAGCCGTCCACGTTGGTGTAGGCGGCGCAGTTGATGATGACATCCGGCTTGAACCGGCGGATATAGTCATCCACCGCCTTGTAATTGGAAATATCCAGCTCGGGCAGGTCCACCGCGATGACGGTGGCGTTCAGCAGCTTCTCGGGGATGGGGCCGATTTCGCTCTTGCCCTCCCGCAGCTGCTTGATGATTTCGGTGCCCAGCTGGCCCTTGCAGCCGGTGACAATGATTTTCATAGACTGCCTCCCCTCTCAGTATCTCAGCTTGCCGTCGGCCACGTTCTTCAGGTGCTGGCCGTAGGGAGATTTGCCGTAGCGCTCGGCCGACTCCAGCAGCTTGTCGCGGCTGATCCAGCCGTACTTGAAGGCGATTTCCTCCGGGGCGCTGATCTTGATGCCCTGGCGCTTTTCGATCATGCGGACGAAGTCGGCCGCATCCACCAGGCTGTCCATGGTGCCGGTATCCAGCCAGGCAAAGCCGCGGCCCAGCAGCTGGACGTCCAGCTGGTCCTGCTTGAGGTACATATCGTTCAGGGTGGTGATTTCCAGCTCGCCGCGGGCGGAGGGCTTGACCTGCTTGGCCATTTCGGCCACCTTGCTGTTGTAGAAATACAGGCCGGTGATGGCGTAGTTGCTCTTGGGGTGGGCGGGCTTCTCCTCCACGCTCAGGACCTTGCCGTTTTCGTCAAACTCCACGATGCCGAACCGCTCGGGGTCCTGGACATAGTAGCCAAAGACGGTGCAGCGGCCGTTTTCCTCGGCGTTGTGGACCGCATTCTTCAGGATGCGGGAGAAGCCGTTGCCATAGAAGATGTTATCGCCCAGAATCATGGCGCAGCAGTCGCCGGCGATGAACTCCTCGCCCAGGATGAACGCCTGAGCCAGGCCGTCGGGCGAAGGCTGGACCTTATACTGCAGATGGATGCCATACTGGCTGCCGTCCCCCAGCAGAGCCTCGAACCGGGGGGTATCCTCGGGGGTCGAGATAATCAGGATATCCTGAATGCCGGCCAGCATCAGGGTGGACAGGGGGTAATAAATCATGGGCTTGTCGTAGACCGGCAGCAGCTGTTTGCTGGTGACCATGGTCAGCGGGTAAAGCCGGGTGCCGGCGCCGCCGGCGAGAATAATGCCTTTCATCTTGTGCACTCCTTTTTGAACGTCAAAAGTTGTGCAGCTCCCGGGTGGGGCGGCCCAAGGCCGCCGCCTGCCCGATCATAAAGCGGAGGCTGCGTCCGCTGTAAACAAAATCAAAAAAGGCCCGCCCCTCTCGTACAGGAAAGCGGGTCTCTTTCTATTTTACACTGCCAGGGGCAAAAAAGCAACACGAAACCGTGCCCTCACCAGGCAAAACCCCACTTGCGGAAGTAGCGGCAGAGGCTGCGGGCCTGCCAGATCATGGGGCCCAGGCTGCGGTGGGCGGCCCGGTGCCACAGATGGATGGCAGAGAACTGGGGCACCAGCCACACCTGCCCCTGGCGGAGCATCTTCTGGGTGAGGTCGGCGTCCTCCACGTACATGAAATAGCCCTCGTCGAAGCCGGCCGCCGCCCGGAAGGCGGAGGTTTTCACCGCCGAGAAGCTGCCGGTACAGAATTCGATCTGCCGCGGGGCGGACAGGTCCTCCCCGGCCATCACATAGGCATCGTTGTACTTTTTCAGGAAGGTGAGGACGCTCAGCTGGCGGTAAATCATAGCCCCCAGGCTGCACCGGCGCAGGGGCAGCACCTGGGTGCGCCCGTCGGGGAAGCAGAGGCTGGGCCGGGCCATGACGGCCTGAGGATGGGCTTCCATCCACTCGGCCAGGTCGGACAGGGTGTCGGCGGTGAGCTGAATATCGGGGTTGAGGATAAAATGGTAGTCGCTGGCCAGCTCGGGCAGGACGGTATTGTGTCCCGCGCCGAAGCCCCCGTTGCGGGCCCGGCACACCACCCGGACGGTCTGGTTCTCCGCCGGGCGGAGGCGGCCGTCCTTCAGGGCCTGGTGGAGCTCATCGCCGGTGCCGTCGGGGCTGGCGTTGTCCACCAGATAGAGGGTCAGAGGGTGGCGGCGGGTGTGTTCCAGCACCGAGGCGGCGGCCTGCAGGGCCTCGTCACAGTCGTTGTAGGTGACAATACAGGCTGACAGATTCAATTCCACGGTCCTCCCTCTCCTCAGTCCAGGGGCCGCAGCTTGATGCGGAAGTCATCCCGGTCCAGGTCAAAGTTGGGGTTCAGGCAGGGGTCGCCGGCGGCCAGCTCCTTTTTCCAGCGGGTCTGGAAGCGGGTCACCTCCGACACGAAGCGGGCCCGCTTTTCGGGGGCCTCGTCCAGGCCGCGGCTCTTGCTCTCGTAGTGGTAGAGCATGGCGAAGGGGGTGAACACGTTCTGATAGCCGGCGTTCCGAACCCGGACGCAGAAGTCCACGTCGTTGAAGGCCACCGCAAAGCTCTCGTCCAGGCCGCCCACCTTCTCGTACAGGTCGCGGCGGATCATGAGGCAGGCGCCGGTGACGCCGTAGACGTCGTGGGCGTAGATCAGGCGGCCCATATAGCCGGGGTTGGACACCTGGAAGTTCTTGTGCATGTGGGCGGCCAGGGTCAGATGGCCAAAGCCCAGACCGGCGTGCTGGATGGTGTCGTCGGGATAGAGCAGCTTGGCGCCCACGCAGCCCACCCGCTCCTGCTGGGCGAACATGACCATTTCCTCCAGCCAGCGGGGGGTGATGACCTCGGTGTCGTTGTTGAGGAGCAGCAGGTATTCACCGGCGGCAAACTTGGCGCCGAAGTTGTTCAGGGCGCTGTAATTGAAGCCGGTGCCCTCCCAGCGGACCACCCGGAAGGTGTCGGGATGCTGTTTTTCCAGCTTTTCGTAGGTGCGGAAGGTCTCGTCCTCTTTGCTGTTGTTCTCGATGACCAGGATCTCAAAGTCGGGATAGGTGGTCTTGGCGTAGATGGACTCGACGCAGGTGCGCAGGTCCTTGGAGTGGTCGCAGCTGGGGATCAGGATGCTGACCTTGCCGGGATGCTGGATGGTGTAGTCGGTCTTGTAGAAGCCGGGGGTGTCGGGAATCATGGACACCTCGTCCACCGCCACCCCTACCCGCTCATAGTGGGCATACAGGGCCTTGACGGCAGCCTCCAGGCAGTAGAGCTTGGCCTCGATGCCGCCGGCCACACTGGTGGGGCTGGCCCGCCAGTAGTAGAGCACGTGGGGAATATGGACCACCTTCTGGGCTTTTTCGGTGAGGCGGAGGTACAGGTCGTAGTCCTGGCTGCCGTTGTACTCGCCCCGCTCGCCGCCGCCGGCGGCTTCCAGCAGGCTGGCCTTAAAGACGCTCAGGTGGCAGATATAGTTGTTGGCCCGCAGGTTGTCCAGCATGAAATCGGGCTTAAGGTGGTAGAGGGTGGTGTGCTCCACCTGGCCCTCAAAGGTGACCTCGTCGGTGTAGACGAAGTCGGCCCCCTGCTCCACAATGGCCTGGGCCACATACCACAGGGCCGAGGGGTGCAGGATGTCGTCGTGGTCCAGCAGGGCGATGTATTCCCCTGTGGCCAGGGCGAAACCGGCGTTGGTGTTGCCGGCAATGCCCTCGTTGCGTTCCAGCTTCTGGTACCGGATGCGGCTGTCCTGGGCCATGCGGGCCTGGACGGCCTGCCCCACCTTTTCATCCTGGCCGGCGTCCACCAGGCACAGCTCCCAGTTTTGGTAGGTCTGGTTGACCACCGAGTCCAGCAGCTCGGTCAGGAAGTTCAGCGGGGTGTTGTACAGAGGCACCACGATGCTGATTTTGGGCCCGTTGGGCTGGTTCTGGGCCTGGCGGACCAGCAGGTCCACCGGGGCCAGGCGGCTGGCCTGGAAGGTGCGGCCGGGGAAATGGGCCTGATAATACTTGGCGTCCTGGCGGCGTTTGGCCAGACCGGCAAAGCCCTCCCGGCGCAGCTGGGCCAGCAGGACAAACAGCGGGAAGGTATGCCACAGCTGCCGCAGCTTGCTGAGCAGGTAGCGGACCGGCCAGGTGATTTTCCAGCAGGTGGAACCGGTGACGTTATTGAGGGCGGTTTCCAGCTGGTTTTCGTGCTCGTGGGCGGCGGACAACTCGCTGCGCTGGTGGTCGGTGAGCTTCTGGTAATCGCGGCAGCTCTGCTCGGCCCGGTCCAGCTTGATGCGCAGGCTGTCCAGTTTTTCCTCATAGGCGGCGGTCAGGTCCCGGGCCTCGCCGGCGGCAGGGCAGAACAGGGCCGCGCCGGCCAGCGCGCCCCAGCTCTTCCATCCAAAATCCCGCCGGAGGCCGGCGGCAGCCATGGCCTCGGCCCAGACGGGCAGGGCGGAAGCCTCCTCGGGCTCCGGGGCCAGAAACAGCAGGCGGCTGCCCGGCAGGGCCTCGGGCGCAGGAACGTCCCCGCCCTGAATCACCACCAGGTCATACTCCGACGGCCAGCCGGCGGGCAGGGTGTAGCCGGCGTCCAGCCAGTCCTCCCCTGCCTTGCCGGCGCCCAGGCCGAAAGCTTCGATATTCCGGCCGCGGAGGGCGGCGGTCAGGCCCTGGTCCCCCAGGACCAGCACCCGCCGGGGCCCAAACTCCGGCTCCAGCAGGCGGGCCAGCTCTTTTTGCTGCCGGGCCTGCTCCTTTTTCTTCAAATCTTCTGCGCTCTGCATTTTCTCGCTCCCATCCTGTCGTTGTCAATCATCTCAGTATACCAGATTTTCCCCCGTTTGAGAAGCATTTCCACCCATTCTCTGGCGAAAATTGACGTTTTGGCTACAAAGCCCGACGCTTTACAAGCAGTATTGGCTATCCTGGTGAGGGCAAACACAGCGACCGCGTCCTACGGACGAAGCAGCGAGGTGTGCTTGGCGCAGCGGTCTGAATTTTCAAGCATCATCCTTGATGCGCAGGAAATTCAGGGAACCGCAAGAGGACGAAACAGCTGGGCCGAAGCTGGCGCCGCGCTCCGGTTTTTGCAAGCACCCTCCGCGGCGCGCCGCAAAAATCGGCTAAGCGCAAGAGGACAGCCGCCCTACCTTTAACACTTATTTTCTTTTCCCTTTTTTCCGCTGCGCTGGGCCCAGAGGGGGAGGGAGGGGGTTTCGACTCCCCCTCCCTAGGTCCGGGTTGCCGTTACCCAAATTTTCAGCGCGGGGCGCTGCCCGCTTGAAAATTTGGACGGCTGCCCCTGCTCCGCCTCGGCTGTTTCTGTCGCAGACAGCGCCTCGGCTCCGCAGCCTCTGGACTCCCTACCCTCCCTAACGACCAGGGGAGACCCCTGGACCCAAAAGAAGTGGTCGCTCTGGGCAAAATCCTAAAAAAACACGACGGCCTTGGCCCGTTAAAACTTTAAGCGCTTACAAAAGACGGCCCGGTTTTTTCTTAACGGCTTTTGCCCGCCGCTCCGATTGCTGAGTGCGCCCGCTTTGGCGGGCGCGGGGCCCGTAGGTAAACCCTTAACAACAGAAAACCCCCGCCTCTTTTAGAGAAGCGGGGGATTTGTTGTTGTTTTTCAGGGAGTACCAAGTGAGAAAAGCAGGTCAAGACGGGCTTTGCATCGCACCGGGCCGCAGGCCGGGAGCCTTCTAAAGAGGCTGAAACCTTGTCGCCGGCAGGGCCTTGTGAAGTCCACAGCAGTCAGCGGTACCAGGTGAAAGCTTTTTGGTTCCTTTTTCTCGAAAAAGGAACTTGCCGACTTTTCTTCCAGAAAAGTCGGTCAGAGCCACCAGAAGAGCCAGTCGAAGAGGTTCCAGCCGCCGGAAGAGATGCTGCCGTCGGTGCTGTCCATCAGGACCGCGCCGGTGTAATAGGTGGAGAGGATTTCGCGGTAATCGTAGCCCCGCTCCTGGGCAAAGCCCACCGCGCCGCACTGGCTCATGCCCACGCCATGGCCGTAGCCATAATAGGCCATCACCGGCACGCCGTTTTCGTCGGCGGTGAAGTCAAAACAGTACCGGGAACTGACAAACTGGTTCAGGTACCGGTAACTCCGCCCGTTCACCACCAGGGTGTTGTACTGGACAAAACCGCCCAGGCTCTTGTGACTGGTGTCGGCACTGACATAGGGCTCGTCCGGGTGCTGGCTGTCGTTGTACTCCACCATCCGGTAATCCTTGCCCACTACTCTCCGTAGAATATTGTGGTATTTTTCCTCATAAGGACTCTCCACGCTCTGGAGATAGGGCACGTCGTTGCCCCAGGCGTCCAGGGCCGAACAGGTGCCGTAGACGCCGGTCTGAGTGTTGTAGCCCGCGCTGCAGGAGAACACCGCGTCGCAGACCGAATAGCCCCGGCCGTTGTCATAGACCAGGATCAGGTTGGCCACGTCCTCGATGGCGTCCTCCATCTTGCGCCGGGTGGAGGCCGGAATCTGGTCCACCGGGGTGTAGGTCAGGGCGTTGGCCGAGGAACCGTACTGGTTCTGGTACTCCAGATAGGAGTGGATGGCGATGGCCTGGGCCTTCCAGGCCTCGGCGGCGGCCTTGTCCGAGATTTCGGCATAGCTGCCAATGGAGCCCAGCTCGGTGTAGGTGATGCCCACCAGGCAGTCCACCAGGTTCAGCCGGACGTTCCGCCGCAGGCCCTGGCCCTTGACGTTCAGGTAGTCCACCGTGATCTTGTCCTTGCTGCCCAGGCCAAACAGGTCCAGCAGCCAGCTGATGCAGTTTTCCTGCTCCAGCTCCTGGGAGACGGGGATCTGGGCGGTGTCGGCCCCGCCGATGGTGTCTGCCGCCAGCGCCTGGGGCGCCGATGCGATCATGAACCCGGCCAGCGCCAGGGCCGCCAGCCGCTTTGCGATGTGCGTTTTGATCTTCAAACCAGTTCACCTTCCTGTGCTTTTTGTTAAAGAAAGTGTAACATAATCCCGACTTGGAGACAAGGCTGAATTTTAACGCGCCCTCTGGCGGGGCCGGCGCAAAAAATCCGCCCATTCCTGCCGGATCGGGCAGAAACAGGCGGACGGAAGATGTATTTTTCTGCAAATGTTCTCAGTGCTTCTCTTCCCCGTAATTTAAGGGGCACTGGGGATAGATGGAATGGCTGCCGTTGCAGGCGTAGGCCACGGTGCAGACCAGGAACAGGCAGGCAAAATACTGCCCGCCGAACAATTCCAGGCCCACCAGGATGGCGGCGGCGAAGGTATTGGTTCCGGCCGAGAACACCGCCGCATAGGCCATGGCGGCGGCCAGTTCCACCGGCAGGCCCAGAGGCCCGGCCAGGACGGCGCCCAGGGCCGCGCCCACCGTGAACAGAGGGGCCACTTCGCCGCCCTGGAACCCGGCGGCCAGACAGACCGCCGTCAGGCAGAGCTTGGCCAGCCAGTCCCAGGCATAGAGCTGGCCGCCCGCCAGGGCGATGGCGGTGATTTCCTCGCTGAGGCCGTTGTAGCGGCCGCCGGTCACCAGGCCAAAGAGGGCCACCAGCGTGCCCACCAGCACAATCCGCAGGTAGGGGTTGGGGAGCCACTGTTCCAGCCGGTGATGCAGGCCGTGGAGCAGGGCCACAAAGAGATGGCCCGCCAGGCCCGCCGCAATGCCCAGCACCACCAGCCCAATGATGGTTTCCACCGTGAAGGCGGGGACGGCGGCGCTCAGGCCGCTGACCGGGGGGTTGACCCCCAGCGCCCCGCTGACCGCCGAAGCCGTCAGGGCCGCCACCAGGGCCGGCAGCAGGGATTCGTATTCCATGACGCCGGTGTGGAACAGTTCCAGGGCAAAGAACACCGCCGCCAGCGGGGTGCGGAACAGGCCCGCAAAGCCTGCCGCCACGCCCGCCATCAGCAGGCTGCGCTTGTTGCGGGGGTTGTCCAGGCCGGGGGTCAGGAGGCTGGCGGCGGCGGTGGAAATCTGCACCGCCACCCCTTCCCGGCCCACGCTGGCGCCCAGCAGGTGGCCGATCCAGGTAGCCCCCACCGCCAGCGGAATCAGCCGGGTGGGCACGTCCTTGCGGCGGCCCTCCACGGCGTCAAACACCAGTCCCATGCCGCGGCGGCATTCCTCGCCCCAGCGGCGGTACACCAGACAGATCAGCGCGCCGCCCGCCGGCAGCAGCACCATCAGCAGCGGGTATGCCTCCCGCACCTCGGTCATGGCCAGCACGCCATGCCCAAACACCGCCGTCAGCACGCCGGCAATGGCGCCCACCGCCGCTGACAGGGCCAGCAGGATGGCCGAGCCTTTCAGGCGGTTCAGCCGCTCCGGATTCATCCAATCTTTCATGCTTTCTTCCCACCATTTCCTGATTCCATCGCCCGGCCCCTTGCCGGGCGTACCGGTCAAATTTTATCACATTCCCCCGCTGCGGGCAACAGCCTGTCGAAAAAACAGGCCCGAAATCCCCTCGCCGGGCTTTTTGCACAACAAAAACCGCCGGTTCCTGAGCCTTATGGCTTGGAACCGGCGGTCTGGTCCGAGTGGCGAGAATCGAACTCACGGCCTCTTGAACCCCATTCAAGCGCGCTACCAAAACTGCGCTACACCCGGATAAAGCTGTGTGCTGTCGCTCACAGCTCCATTATTATACCGGAACCCGCCGGCTTTGTCAAGGGTTTTTTTGGGTTTTTATTCCGCGATTTGTTCCAGCACGGTGACGCCGTCCTCCGCGCGGACCTCAAAGGACACATTCTCCCCGTAGGTCAGATGGGCGGCGTTCCCCTCCCAGTCCGAGAAAATCAGGTTGTAGCCCAGATTTGCGGGGGTATCGCAGACGGCGGCGGCCACCGCCCCCTCGTCCATAAACACCAGCTGCACCATTCCCTCGCTGGTGGATTCGGACAGGTTGTAGCTCTCGGTGCCGATGGTGGCCTCGATTTCCTCCAGGCTGGTGTAGGGCGCAAAGCTGTACACCTCATCCCAGCTGAAAGGCACCGCCTGTTCCAGGGTGATGGACTGGTCGGTGAGGCCGGTGAGGGTGGTTTTCAGCTGGTGGTTGTGCCACAGCACCACCGGGCTGCCCACCATGGAATAAATCAGGGCGATGACGCCCATCAGGACCACGGCGGCAATGTAAAACCTCTGTTTTCTCGGATTCATCGGATTGCTGTACCCCTTTCGTCAAAAGTCTTGGATCTCGGTCTCCTCGTCCTCCGGCCCGGCCTCCTGGTCAAAGGGGATGCCCGGCAGGACGGGGATGGTGGTGTCGCTGCGGGGCGTCGCCAGCGCGACAAAGGCCACCGACTCGGCGCCGGCCGCCAGCAGAGCCTGGGCACAGGCCGCGGCGGTGGCACCGGTGGTGACCACATCGTCGATCAAGAGGACCCGCCGTCCCGCCACCCGGTCCGCATCGGCCTGAAACAGGCCGATGACGTTCACCAGGCGTTCCGCCCGGTGGAGGGCAACCTGGGGCTGTCCCACATACCGGCGGCGCAGGGCCTGCAGGTCGGCGGGGATGCCCAAACCCTGGGCCACGGGCAGCGCCAGCAGGGAGGGCACGTTGTAGGCTCTCCCCCGCCCCGAAGTAGGCACCGGCACCACCAGGTCGCATTCGGTGGGGATGCGGGGCCCGGGCCGGGGCACTTCCACCCCGCCCCGGATCTGGATCTCCACGCCGAACAGCTCCCGGACCAGCAGGCAGCCCAGCTGCACCGCCGTCCAGGGCTGGTTTTCGTACTTGGCGCAGATCAGGCTGCGGCGGACAAGGCCCTCGTACCAGTAGGGCACGGCGGCCCAGCTCACCGAAACGGTTTTCAGGCCGTCCAGCGGCCGGGGCCGGGCCAGACTGATGCGGCGGTCCCCTTTGAGCCGGGCCTCACAGTCGGCGCACCAGGGCTCAAACCCCAGCACCCGCCCGCAGAAGGGGCACCGCCGGGGACAGATCAGCTGGCACGCCTGCCGGAACAGCAGGGCGCCCCGGCTGTACTGCCCCAGCCCGGCGTCACGGATCAATTTTTCTTCAGGGCCGTCAGGACACGGACCTGGTGTCCGGCGGTGCAGGAGTCCACCCAGCCAACCAGGAAGTAGTCCTCCGAGTTGATGGTGGGCAGCAGGGTGGGATAGTACACACCCATGTGCCACAGGTAGACCTGCATATCGTCGGCGGTCTCATAGCGCTGGCCGGTGGTGGTGGTCACCGA
The DNA here is from genome assembly GCF_002161315.1 of Faecalibacterium sp. An77. Lineage (NCBI taxonomy): Bacteria > Bacillati > Bacillota > Clostridia > Eubacteriales > Oscillospiraceae > Faecalibacterium > Faecalibacterium sp. An77. The sequence goes on along the minus strand of NZ_NFHK01000042.1, from coordinate 8,965 downwards.
GGCGGCCCCCAGATCCTGGATCATGATGGGCTGCAGCTGGACCATGCCCCGGACGGCGCCGTTGGCCTCATACCGCACGCCGATGCCGCCGGTGAGGACCGGGTACAGCACGTTGGTGGTGGAGGTGGTGGCGGAGGTGCCGGTCATGTAGGTATAGTTGGCGCCGCCGGCCACCGTGCCCAGCACGGTGCTCAGCAGGCCGCTGGTGTTGTCGGCCAGCAGGCCCAGGGCCAGGCTTGTCCAGCGCCCGGTGCGGCCGGTCAGCTCGTTCCAGATGTCATTCAGCAGCGAGCCGGTCAGCAGGCCCGACACCATCTGCATCAGCACATCGCTGGGCTGGATGCTGGTCAGGTTGTCGGTGACCGAGTTGTACTTGTTGGTGGACCAGGCCATCAGGCAGCCATAGGTCCACACGTCGCCGGTGACGTCGTCCAGCACCAGGCGGTTGATCTCGCCCCGGTCGTTGAGGGCGTAATAGCGGACGTCGCCGCTGGACAGGGTCACCCCGTCCAGACGGTCCAGGCGGATGGTTTTGCCGCTGCCGTCGGGGGTGGTGTCCAGGATTTCCAGGTCATCCGCCAGCTTGTACTCCCCCAGGGTGCGGTTGGCGGCACTGATGGTGCCGGTGACCTTTTTCTCCCCGATGGAGTCGAGGACTTCGCCCTCGGGGCTGGAGGTGATGGACACCAGCCAGCCGGTGGGATAATTCAGGTTTTTGTTGACGCGGACGCTGCGGACGGCGCCGTCGGTGCACAGCACCTTCACCGTCTGCATGATGTCAGCGCCGTTGTCGGTAATCAGGGACCGGCTGGAGGACTGCACTACACCGTAGTAGCTTTGGTCCACCTCCTCGCCGGTGAGAATACCGACTACAACGTTTTCCATGCCCAGCAGCAGGGTCACCACCTGGCCCACGCCGCCGCCCGACAGGGACGAAATGCGGTAGGCCACGTCGGTGCTGCCGATCTGGTAGGTCACGCCGGCCACCGTCACCGAGGTGGGGGCGGCGGCGTTGGGAGACACGGCCGTGATGCGGCCGGCGGCCTTGGTGGTGTAGATCCACAGGGAGTTCAGGCTCTCACTGTAGTAGTAGACGTCGTTGATGTTGAGGGTGGGCGACGAGGACAGTTCCCCGTTGCGGTAGACGGTGGTGGGGGTGATGGGCAGCACCTCGCCGGCAGCGGCCACAAAGGGTCCCTTCAGGCTGGCTGCCAGGATGGTGGAGGTGTCCACCTGACCGCCCGAGATGGTCAGGCCGATGGTGTTGCCGTAGACCGAGCCGTTCTTGTTGGTGGCGATCAGGGTGTTGTACAGCAGCACCGCGCAGTCGGTCAGGGTCATGGCCTCGCCCTGGCGGCGGTTCAGGCCGCTGCGCAGGCCCAGTTCGGAGGCCTTGTTCAGCTGGGCGGCCGGGAATGCGCCGCTCAGGTCGGCGGCGGTGAAGCCCAGGACGCTGAGGGCGGAGGCGCAGGCGGCCTCCAGGGTGACGGGGTCATTGGGGCGGAAGCTGCCGTCGGTATAACCGGTCATCCAGCCCTGCTGGACCGCGATGCGGATGTAGGGTGCGTACTCGGTGGAGCTGTTCACGTCGGTGAACAGGCTGCCCACCTGGGTCTGCTCGTTGACCGTCTCGCGGTAGGCCGAGATCAGGGTCAGCATCCGGGCGAATTCGCCGCGGGTCACCTGAGCGTTCAGCTCCTCGGCGGTCTGGGCGGTCAGGATGCCCATGGTGCGGGCCGTCTGGATGGCCACATTGCTGTTGACCGCCGAGGCCGGCAGCGCCAGCACCGGGATCAGAATGCAGACCGCCAGCAGGAGGGACAAAAGTCTTTTTTTCATGTTTGTTCTCCTCATAGTTCGTTCTGGGGGCAGGCGTTATTCGTAGCGCAGCGCCTCAATGGGATTGAGCCGGGCGGCGCGGCGGGCGGGCAGGAATCCGAAGATCACGCCGATGCCCACCGAAATGCCGAAGGAGACCAGCACCGCGGTGGTGCCGGGATTGATGGTCACGGCCTCCCCGGGCATAATCAGGGGAACCGCCGCGGTGGCCGCCGCCGACAGGCTGTAGCCCAGCAGAATGCCGATCAAACCGCCCAGGGCCGAGGTGGTGCCCGCCTCCACCACGAACTGGAACAGGATGGTGGTTTCCCGCGCGCCCATGGCCTTGCGGATGCCGATTTCCCGTGTGCGCTCGCTGACCGACACCAGCATGATGTTCATAATGCCGATGCCGCCCACCAGCAGAGAGATGCCTGCGATGAGGGTCAGGACCATAACCACCATGCTGATGGTCTGGTTCATCTGCTCCAGCAGCTCGCTCATGCTGTATACATAATACGCGTCTTCATCCTCGTAAATTGCGTACAGGGCGCTCTCCACGGCGGCCTTGGCCTGGTTTGCGTAGTTCTCATCCGCCATAATGACGGTGTAGGTATCCACGATGCTCTTCTGGTTGATCCGCAGAGCCACCGTGTAGGGCACATAAATGCGGTCGTCCTCGCCGCCCTCCTGGAGCTCGGGGTCGTTGGACTTGGGGCTCAGCACGCCCACGATCCGGAACCGGTAGGACCCGACCTTGATGTCCTCGCCCACGGCGTTGCCGTTGAAGGCCTCCCGGGCCAGGTAATCGCCGATGACGCAGACGTACTTGTTCTCTTTGATGTCCATGTACTGCAGGCCGCGGCCATCTGCGATGGTGTAGTTGGCCATGGAGATGTAGTCCTCATTGACGCCGTACACGCCGGTATAGCGGTAGACGTCGCGGCCTTCCTTGACCACCTGGCTGCCGATCTGGACGTTGGGGGAAATGGCGCTCAGGTACTGGCGGTTGTCCTCCACCACCTGGTACATATACTCCACGGTGGCGTTGCGGGAGGAGCCGCGGCCCCAGATGGACACCGACATGCTGTTGATGCCCATGGAGGAGAAGCTCTCGCGGACCGACTCGGTCATGCCGTTGCCCAGGCCCACGATGACGATGACCGCCGTGACGCCGATGATGATGCCCAGCATGGTCAGGATGGTCCGCATCTTGTTGCTCCAAATGTTTTTCAGAGCGAGGATAAAGGTATCGATCAGGAGCATGCAGCCTCGCCTCCTTCCTGGGCGGCTTTTTTCTGCAAGTCCTCAATGGCAGCCTCGATCACCGGGCTGACAAAGGCCTCGGGAGAGCGGGCGTCGCCGTCGTAGACGATGCGGCCGTCCTCCAGCCGGATGATCCGGGGGGCCTGCATGGCGATGGAGTTGTCGTGGGTAATCAGGATAACGGTGTGGCCCTCCCGGTTCAGCTCCTGGAGCATTCCCAGCACTTCCCGGCCGGTATGGCTGTCCAGAGCGCCGGTGGGCTCGTCGGCCAGGATCAGGGGCGGGTTGCGCACCAGGGCCCGGGCGATGGACACGCGCTGCTGCTGGCCGCCCGACAGCTGGTTGGGCTTGCTGCGCAGCTTGTCCCCCAGACCCACCTGTTCCAGCACCGCCTTGGCGCGGGCATGACGCTGGGCCCGGGGCACCCGGGCATAGATCATGGGCACTTCCACGTTGCCCATCAGGTTCAGTTTGGGCAGAAGGTTGTACTGCTGGAACACAAAGCCCAGCATTTCGTTCCGGATGGCGGCCAGCTCTCCCCGCTTCATCCTGCCCACGTCCCGGCCGTTGAGCTTGTAGGTACCGGCGGTGGGGACATCCAGGCAGCCGATGATGTTCATACAGGTGGACTTGCCCGAGCCGGACTGGCCCACGATGGCCACAAACTCACCCTTTTCGATCTTCATGGTGACGTGGTCCAGGGCCTTGACGACGGTGTCGCCCATCTGGTAGAACTTGCACACCTCGTTGAATTCGATCAATGCACTCATGAATTTACTTTCCTCCGCGGAGGGTATTGCCCGGCAGGGCGATGACGCCCACCGGCACCGCAGCGCTCATCTCAGAGCCGTAGCTGTTGTAGTCATCGTAGCTGAAGGTACTGCTGGAGACGTAGCCGATGATATCGCCCTCCTGCAGGCCGGCGGTGATCTCGGTGTAGTTGTCGTCGCTGACGCCGGTCTCCACCGACACATAGACGTAGCCCTCGGGGGCGGTCATCTCGGGGTCGGCGTTGGCGGCGCTGGGGGACGCGGTGGTCACCAGGACATAGTCGCCCCGCTCGATGGCGGCGTTGGGCACAGCGATGGCGTCGGAGGCCTGCTCCACCACGATTTCAGCGTTGACGTTCATGCCGGGGCGCAGATCGCCGTACTCGTCCACCTGGACGGTGACGGGATAGGTGGTGGTGCCGCCGGTGGTGGTGCCCACCATGGACACGCGGGTGACCTCGCCCTCAAAGACGCCGTCCACCGAGTCGGCGGTGACCGACACGCTCTGGCCCACCGTGATCTGGTTGATGTCCAGCTCGTCGATGTTGATGGTCATTTCCAGGTAGCTCAGGTCGTAGATGATGCACAGGTCCTTGCCGCTCTCCACCGACTCACCCTGCTGGTAGTTGCGCTGGATGACGGTGCCGCTGATGGGGGCGTTGATGGTGTAGTTGCCCAGGGTTTCCTGGGCGTTGCGCATGGAAATCTCCCGGCTGCGCAGGCTCTCGTAGGCGCTCTGGATGGTCTCCTCCAGCTTGTCGCCGGCCAGTTCCAGCACGATGCCGTTCTCGGTCACCTGGCCGCCCTCGGGCACATAGATGGAGGCCACGGTGCCGGCGGTGGAGGCCGTCAGGGTGCGCTGTTCCTTGTAGTTGAAGGTGGCGCTGTTGGTGGAGCTGATGCCGTTGATGGTGGCGGTGGCAGACTGGGTGGTGTTCAGGGTGCCGGCGTTGGGGGTGGTGATGGTGACGGTGCGCACCAGCACGTTGCCCGAGCTCAGCACGTCGCTGCCCGACACCTCGGTGACGGTGCCGTTCAGCACCTCAAAGGTGCCGTCCAGGGTGATCTGGGCGGTCTGGCCCACCGAGAAGTTGGCGGCGTCCGCCGAGGGGAAGGTCAGCTGCAGGACCATCTGGCTGGCGTCCTGGACCACGGCCACTTCCTGGCCGCTGGTGACTTCCTCGCCCACCTTGACCTTCAGGGTGTAGACGGTGCCGGCCACCGGAGAGCGGACATAGCGGTAGTCCGCGATGGTGTCGTAGTTGCGCTGGGCCTGCTCCAGATTCAGCTGAGCCTGCTCCACGTTGGCGGAGGCGTCGCTGTTCTCGATCTGGTACAGCTGCTGGCCCGACTGCACCTCGTCCCCCTCCTCAAAGTTGGAGGTGAGGATCTCGCCCGCCACCAGAGAGCGCACAGTGTAGCTGTTGGCAGCGCTCAGGGTGCCGGTGGTGCTCAGGGTCTGGGAGATGGTGCGCCGGGTCACCGAAGCCTGGGTGTACTCAGGGGCCACATCCACCTTTTTGCTCTTGTTCAGGTTGTTCGCAAAGGCGGCGATGGCCACAACCACCACCACGACAACAAGCGGGATGATCCACTTGAGATAATTTTTATACTTGCCCAGGCTGAACCCGGCGGCTGCGCCGCCTTGGGCCGGCGCTTCCTGGCCGGCAGGCTCACCCTTCTTTTTCTTCCAGGTCATGTATTATTCCTCCTGATCTGCTGTCTCTCAGAGGCCGGGGCGGCGATGCCCGGACCAGCCGTCCGGACACAATCCACCCTAAAACCCCATGGATTGTTCTCTTATTATAACACACCGGCGGGGGGAGACAAGCAAAACAACTTTTCTTTCATAAAATTTTTAAAAAGACAGCCTTGTATCTCTCCATTTTTTCATCCTGATTTCACAGTTATACCATATTCTGTGCAGGTCAGGGCGGCCTCCCAGGGCCATCCTGTTAACTTTCATCCCTTTTAAGGACCCGGTTTCACCCGTCCGCCCCAAAACAAAAAACAGGGGCCGCCGCTTGCGGGCGGCAGCCCCTGTCTGTTGGTTGATTTGGGCCGGGTCAGGCGGCCTCTTCGATGGAGACGTAAACCCCTGCGGGGACGCAGCAGGCCCACTGTCCCTCCTGGCTCAGCCACCCGAAGTCCTCGCAGACGTGGTCCGGGCACTGGCTGTCCAGAAATGCGATGGCGCCGTCCTTTACCTGGAGATGGACGATGTAGCCGCCCACCTCATAGTAATAGTCGCAATCGGCGTCCAGGGGGATGGTTTCCACGGCCCCCATGCCGAAATCGGCCACCGCCACCAGATTCTGGCCCGAAGCGCCGGGCCGGCCAAAGATCAGCCACAGCCCCCCGGCGATCAGCAGGACCACCGCGGCGAATGCCGCGTTGACCTGCCAGCTGCGGGGTTTTCTGGCTTTGGATTCAGGCTGTTTGCTCATCCAACGTAAGCGCTGGCCTGCTCGCCGGCAATGCGGCCAAAGACGGTGAAGTCAGCCACAGCGTTGCCGCCCAGACGGTTGGCGCCGTGGACGCCGCCGGTGACTTCGCCGGCTGCGTACAGGCCCTTGATGACGGTGCCGTCACCAGCCAGAACCTCGGTGTTGGAGTTGATGGTCAGGCCGCCCATGGTGTGGTGCACGCCGGCGGTGACCTTGATGGCGTAGTAGGGAGCGGTGTTCAGGGGGTTGGCGAAGCTGGTGCGGCCGAACTCCTCGTCCTTGCCGGCCTCAACGCAGGCGTTCCACTTCTCCATGGTGGCGGCGAAAGCGGCTGCGTCCACACCCATGGCCTCGGCCAGCTCCTCATAGGTCTCGCCGGTCACGGTGTAGCCGTTCTTGATGTAGCCCTGGATGACGCTGGAGGCGTCCACCATGGCCTGGTCGATGACCAGCCAGCTGTAGCTGCCGGTCTGAGCGATCTCAGCGGCGGAAACCACGTCGCGGGTGCCCACTTCGTCGGTGAAGCGGTTGCCCTCGGCGTTCACCAGGATGGCGCCGTCGCCGCGCAGGCCCTCGGTAATCAGGGCGGCGGTGTTGGCCTCAACGGTGGGGTGGATCTGGATCTGGTCCATGTCCACGGTGCCAGCGCCGATGGCCACGGCCATGTCGATGCCCTGGCCCTGAGCGCCGGCGGCGTTGGTGGTCATGAAGCCGGCCAGCTCAGGCTTGTACTCCACAACCTTCTCCAGGTTGGCGCCGAAACCGCCGGTGGCCAGGATGACGGCCTTGGCGTTGACGGTGACGGTGCCGCCGTTCTTGCCGGTGGCCTCGATGCCCACGGCAGCGCCCTCGGCGTCGGTCAGGATCTTGGTAGCGGTGGTGTTGAGCATGATCTCAACGCCGGCGTCCTTGCACTTGGCTTCCAGACGGGGAATCATGTAGCTGCCGACCGAGACGACCTTGCCCTCGTCGTCCAGGGGGCGATGGATGCGCTTGACGGATGCGCCGCCGAAGCTGGAAACGCTGGGCATGTCAATGCCCTGCTCGGACAGCCAGACGATGGCGTCGGCAGAGTTGGAGCACAGGGTCTCCACCAGGGCGGGATCGTTGATGCCCTTGCCGCCGATCATGGTGTCCAGCTCCATCAGCTCCACCGAGTCGAAGTAGCCGACGGGGTTGGCCTGGTACTCAGCCCACTGCTGGGCCACGGTGGCAGCCAGAGCGGTGATGGTCTCGTTGTCGGCGTAGCTCTCAGCGGCGGTGGCCAGGGTCTTTTCGACGCCGGCGGCCTCATTGAACTCATTCTCGTCCTGAGCGGGGGTCTTGGCAGCGTTCAGGCCGCCGGTAGCGCGGACCGAGTTGCCGCCCACCATGGCCTGGCTCTCCACGATGACCACGCTCTTGCCCTCGTTGGCAGCAGCGATGGCGGCGGTCATGCCGGCGCCGCCGGCGCCCACCACAACGATGTCGGCCTCAACCACCTGGTCCTCGGCGGCCTCGGAAGAAGCCTCGCCGGTGAAGTCGGCAGCATCCAGGCCGGCGGCAGCCAGAGCGGCGGCCAGAGCCTCGTTGACAGCGTCGGAGGTGATGGTGGCGCCGCTGACCACGTCGATGGCGCCCTTGTTATTGGAGACAATCTCGTCCACGGCGTTCTCGATGACCACCGAGCCGATGCCCTCGGTCTCATCGGGGCCTTCGATGACGCAGTCGGTGATGGCGCCGTCGGTCAGGGTGACGGTGACGGTGACCTCGCCCATGCCCTGGGCGGTGCCGGTGAACTCGCCCGACACGCCGGCTTCACCCGAAGCGGCCGTCGAGGAGGAGTCGCTCCCGCCGCAGGCAGTCAGGCCAAAAGCCATAACCGCTGCCAGCGCGAGGGCTGCAATGCGTTTTCTCATGTCTGTTGTTCCTTTCTTACTTACCATGTGCCCTGTGCGGACGCCTTTGCGGCGCACAGTCATGCCCGTCCTGCCGGGCTGTCTGTGCAGATTGTATCGAATTGCTATGCACTTGTCAAGGTGTGGAGGTGATTTGATTTTATTTTGTAGCTTTTTTGAATTTTTTTCGATTCAAGGGGTCTTTTCTTCCACAGGCTTTACAAACCAGATGCAGGCGAAGCCGGCGGCTGCGGCGGCCAGAGCCAGGCCGTGGCGTCCGGCCTCCAGGCCCAGGGCCCGGGCCGCCAGCGGGAACGCCAGACTCCCGGCGCTCTGGCCCAAAGCCAGGAATCCATAGTTCACCCCGGCGTGGGGCAGGCCGAACAGGTCGGTGGAGAAGGCGGGCAGCACCGCCGCCAGGGCCGAATAGCAGAAGGTCAGCCCCGCATACACCCCCACCACGGCCCATCCCCCCGCAAAGGCGAAGGCCGCCGACAGGGCCCCCGACGCCCCGAACAGAATCAGGTCGGTGGTGCGGCGTCCGATCCGGTCGCTGAGCAGGGGCATCAGCAGGCGGCCCGCGGTGCTGCCCACGCTGCCCAGCACCACCGCCCAGACGGCCTGGCCCTCTTCCAGCCCCCGCTGGACGCCCAGCCGCAGGATGATGGGGCTGAACAGCAGCACCGCCGGGGTGGAAAAGCAGACCGCCGCGGTGCACAGCCAGTATTGCCGGGTGCGGAGCATCTGGCCGGGGGTGAAGTCGGGGCCTTTGGGGGCGGTTTGGGGT
>NZ_NFHK01000041.1:0-22478 GCF_002161315.1 Faecalibacterium sp. An77 | reverse complement strand
ACTTGTTGTTCCTGCTGCAGGAGCTGCCCAAACTGGGCGGAAATCCTACCGAGGAACAACTGGTTCCGCTGCTCCCCTGGGCCGAAAACCTTCCCGAGTATTGCAAACTCAAATAATTTTAACCGATTTGAGCTCCTTATGGGAGCTCTTTTCTTTATCCCTCACGGGGGATTATGGAGCGCTTACGTTATTTTTACTTATATACTTATAGGTTTTTGGAGCGTACCGGGCGGGAGGTCAGGCTGTACAAGACTTTGGACTCACCGGGCCGCAGGCCGGGAACCTTATAAAGAGCCTGAAACCTTGCCGCCGGCAGGACCTTGTGAAGACTACAGCAGTCAGCGGTACCAGGTGAAGCTTTTTGCCAAGCTTTTTCACGAAAAAGCGTCGTAGTCGATGGGGAGGGTGGGCAGGCCGTTCAGGTCCAGGCCGGCGGTGTGGCCCGCGATGTACTCGTAATACCCCTGGGATGCGATCATGGCTCCGTTGTCGCCGCAGAATTTCAGCTGGGGCAAAAAGACCTGGGCGCCCAGCTTCTGGGCTCCGTCGTTCACCAGCTGACGCAGACGTCCGTTGGCCGCCACGCCGCCCGCCAGACATACCTGCTGCGCGCCGGTGTCGGCGGCCGCCAACAGCAGCTTTTCCGCCAGAATGCCGTCGATCCGCTCCTGGAAACTGGCCGCCAGGTCGGGGACGTTGATCTCCAGACCCTTCATCCGCGCCTGGTTCACCTCGTTGAGGACGGCGGTTTTCAGGCCCGAAAAACTGACGTTGTACTTGCCCTCCACATGGGGCACCGGCAGACGGTAGGCATGGGGATCGCCGGTCTTGGCCGCGGCGGCGATGCTGGGCCCGCCCGGATAGGGCAGGCCCAGGGTCCGGGCCACCTTGTCGAAGGCCTCGCCGGCGGCGTCATCCACCGTCCGGCCCAGAACATGGAACCGGGTATAATCCTCCACCTGGACAATGTGGCTGTGTCCGCCCGAGGCCACCAGGCACAGGAACGGCGGCTTCAGCTCGGGATGGGTCAGGTAGAGGGCTGCAATGTGTCCCCGCAGATGATGCACCGGGACCAGCGGTTTGCCCGCCGAATAGGCCAGGCCCTTGGCAAAGTTGACCCCCACCAGCACCGCGCCGATCAGGCCCGGGGCAAAGGTCACCGCCACGGCGTCCACCTGGTCGATGGTATAACCGGCGTCCGCCAGGGCCTTGTCCACCGTGGCGCTGATGTACTCACAGTGCCGGCGGCTGGCAATCTCGGGCACCACGCCCCCGTAGAGGGCCTGTTCCTTGACGCTGGTGGAAATGACGTTGCTTTTCAGCAGGCGGCCGTCCTCCACCAGGGCGGCGGCGGTTTCATCACAGGTGGATTCAATTCCCAGTATAACCATGTTCGCGTTTGTTCCTCCGCAGTATGATGTGTTGGGGGCTGTTAATGGGCCTCCAGCCAGGATTTGCCCTGGCGGACGTCGGTGTCCAGCGGCACTGCAAACTGGACGCAGCCCTCCATTTCTTCTTTCAGGATGCGGGCGGCCTGCTCGGCTTCGGCCTCGGGGGCCTCCACGATCAGTTCGTCGTGGACGGTGAGGATCAGCCGGCTTTCCAGCTTTTCATCCCGCAGACGCCGCCAGACCCGCACCATGGCCAGCTTGATGACGTCCGCCGCGGTGCCCTGAATGGGGGTGTTGCGGGCCATCCGCTCTCCGCTGGTGCGGACCGCAAAGTTGGAGTTGGACAGCTCGGGCAGGGCCCGCCGCCGTCCAAACAGGGTGCTGACATAGCCTTTCTCCTTGGCGTCGGCGATGGTCTGCTCCATATAGCTGTCCACCTTGGGGAAGCTGGCCAGATAGTTTTTCAGGAAAGCGCCGGCCTCCTTCACCGAGACCCCCAGGTCCTCCGACAGGCTGAATGCGCCCTTGCCGTACATGATGCCGAAGTTGATGGCCTTGGCGGCGGTGCGCAGCCGGGGGGTCACTTCCTCCAGAGGGATGCCGTAAATCTTGGCGGCGGTGCTGCGGTGGATGTCCTGACCGCTGCGGAAGGCCTCCTGCATGTGCTCGTCCCCGGTGATGTGGGCCAGAATCCGCAGCTCAATCTGGCTGTAGTCGGCGTCCACAAAGACGCAGCCCGGCTTGGCCACAAAGAAGCTCCGCAGCTGGCTGCCCAGCTCGGTGCGGATGGGGATGTTCTGCAGATTGGGGTTGTCCGACGACAGGCGGCCGGTGCGGGCCTCGGTCTGGTTGAAGGTGGAGTGAATCCGGCCGTCGGGGCCGATTACCTTCAGCAGGCCCTCCACATAGGTGGAGTACAGCTTCTGGTAGGAGCGGTACTGCAGAATCACGTCGATGAGGGGATAGTCGGGCCGCAGCTTCTGAAGGGTGGCGTTGTCGGTGGACCAGCCCCGGCTGGTCTTGCGGCCGTGGGGCAGGTTCATCTTGACAAAGAGCATATCTCCCAGCTGCTTGGGACTGTTGGGGTTGAAGTCGGGGTCCTCCACCTGGCTGCGGATATAGGACAGGGTGCTGTCGATTTTCTCCCGCAGCTGGATGCCGAACTGCTCAATCCCCGCCCGGTCCACCAGGACGCCGGTGCGGGTCATGTCGGCCAGCACCTGGGCCAGGGGGAACTCAATGTCGTTGTAGAGGGAATCCTCTCCCAGCCGGGTGATTTCCTCCTTCATCTTGGCGAACAGCCCCGCCAGATAGGGGGCGTCGGGCCATTCCTCACAGGTGAAGGCGGGGGCGATCTTGTAGGACTCGGCCAGGGCGGCAATGCTGTACTTGGCCGCCGAGGCGTCCAGCAGATAGGCCGCCAGCTTGCCGTCCCAGGTGATGGAGGCGCCCCAGCCGCCCTGTTCCATGGCGGCGGCATAGAGGGGGGGCGCGTCGAACACCTCGGCGGTGACGGCGGGGTCATCCAGCAGCCGGGGCAGGTCGCTGGCGGCCAGAGGATAGACGGCGGCGTCCTGGACGGCGTACCAGTGGGCGGGGCGCTCCTCCACAATGCGGTTGCCCTTTTTGCCGTAGACCGCCGGCCGGGCCGCCAGCAGATACAGGCCCTGGGGATGGGCGGGCAGCTCCGACACCTGCCCGGCGGGCAGGGGAGCAGCCTCCTCCGCGGGGCCGTCCTGGGCGGGGAGAACGTGTTCCAGGCCCAGACGGGGGATCAGGGCCCGGATTTCCAGGTCCAGCATCAGGCGCACCGCTGCGGCCTTGTCGCCCTCACCCGGCGCATAGTGGTCGGGGTCGGTGTCGATGGGGGCGTCGGTGCGGATGGTGCCCAGGGTGTAGCTGAGCTCGGCGTCGGCTTTGTAGTCCAGCAGGTTGGCCCGCTGGCGGGGCTTGATGGCGGGGTCGTCGATGTGTTCGTACACCCCCGCCAGGCTGCCGAACTGCTGAATCAGGGCCAGGGCGGTTTTTTCGCCGATGCCCTTGACGCCGGGAATATTGTCCGACGAGTCGCCCATCAGACTCTTGACGTCGATGAGCTGCCGGGGGCTGACCCCATACTGGGCCTGCACCGCCTCAGGGTCCATGACCCGGGTCTCACTGTGGCCCCGGGACGTGGTGGCCAGCAGGACGGTGGTGGTGTCGCTCACCAGCTGCAGGTTGTCCCGGTCTCCGGTGGCCAGGTAGCAGGTCTCCCCACGCTGGTCACAGGCGGCGGCCAGGGTGCCCAGAATGTCGTCGGCCTCCCAGCCCTCGGCCGTCACCAGGCAGTAGCCCAGGTCGGTGAGAAGCTGGCGCAGAAGCGGCATCTGGGAGGCCAGCTCCTCCGGCATCCCGTGGCGGGTGGCCTTGTAGCCGTCATACATCTTGTGGCGGAAGGTGGGGGCCGGCAGGTCAAAGGCGATGGCCACCTTGTCGGGCTGATAGGTCTGGGTCAGGGAGAGCAAAATGTTCATAAAGCCATAGATGGCATTGGTATATTGCCCCTCTTTGGTGGTCAGCACCTTGATACCGAAAAAAGCGCGGTTGGCGATGCTGTTGCCGTCAACGACCATTAAAGACATTGCATGAATCCTCCCTGTATGTGCAGCCCGCGTGCAGGCGGGCTGTGCGTCTGTCGCACCTTTATCTCTCAGTATACCACAAAAAGACCGGCGGGAACAAGACCAGGCTCCCGATACGCAAAAATACCCCGCCCGGACAGCCGGACGGGGCGGGGATCAGTTGGTGGTCTGGATGGCGCCCACCGGGCAGGACTCGGCGGCGCTCACCGCCTGGGGAACGTCCTCCGGGGGGATTTCGCCGGGGATGGCCACCGCCAGGGTGCCGTCCATGGAAAAGACCTCGGGGCAAAGGCCGGCGCACTGGGTGCAGCCGATGCAGAGATTGGGATCAACAGAGGCTTTCATGGTCTCGCTCCTTTTTCGGGTGAATTTTCAAAGGGGGGCGGCCCGCCGCCCTCACCCTCACAGTCTGCCCCAAACCGGGCCGGTCTATACTTTCGCCCGGCGGTATGCTACAATACAGGTATTCACACCGGAAAGGACAGGAGCAAGATGAACATTCAGATTTTCGGCACCACCAAGTGCTTTGACACCAAAAAGGCCCAGCGGTATTTTAAGGAGCGGGGCATCCGCTTTCAGATGATCGACCTGAAAGAGAAGGGGATGAGCCGGGGCGAGTTTGACAACGTGGCCCGGGCGGTGGGCGGCTGGCAGAACCTGGTCAACCCCGCCGCCAAGGACAAGCAGACCCTGGCTTTGCTGGACGCTTTGATCGACTGGCAGAAAGAGGACAAGCTGTTTGAAAACCAGCAGCTGCTGAAAACCCCCATTGTCCGCAACGGCCGCCAGGCCACCGTGGGCTACCAGCCCGAAGTCTGGGCCAAGTGGGAGTAAGTTAAACGGTCAGGGCGGCCAGAGCCTTCAGGAAGGCGTCCACATTGGCCTCGGGGGTGGCCCAGCTGGTCACCAGGCGGATGCAGGTGTGGTCCGCATCGGGCTTGGAGGAGAACTCAAAGCCGAAATCCGGCTTGAGGGCCTCCACCACCGCGTCGGGGAAGATGGGGAACTGCTGGTTGGTGATGCTGTCGCAGAAGAAGGGATAGCCCAGGGCGGCGATGCCGGCCTTGAGCTTCAGGGCCATCTGGTTGGCGTGTTCGGCCAGGGCCACATAGCGGCCCTCCTGGAACAGCTGCTCAAACTGGATGCCCAGCAGCCAGCCCTTGGCCAGCATGCCGCCCCGCTGCTTGATGTTGTAGCGGAAATCGGGCTTGAGGGCCGGGTTCAGGATCACCAGGGCCTCGCCGAACAAAGCGCCGTTCTTGGTGCCGCCGATGTAGAAGGCGTCGCACAGCCGGCCCAGGTCGGCCAGGGAGGGGCCGCCGGCGGCCAGGCCGCTGGCCAGCCGGGCGCCGTCCAGGTACAGCCACAGGCCCAGCTCATCGCAGACGGCCCGCAGAGCCTCCACTTCGGCCAGGCTGTAGACGGTGCCGATCTCGGTGGTCTGGCTGATGTAGACCAGCTTGGGCTTGACCATGTGCTCGTCGGGATGGGATGCCACGGCGGTGCGGATGGCGTCGGGGGTCAGTTTGCCGTCCACGGCGGGGCAGGCAATGCACTTGTGGCCGGTGGCCTCAATGGCGCCGGTCTCGTGGACGCAGATGTGGCCGCTGGCGGCGGCGATGGCCGCCTCATAAGGACGGAGGAAGGCCGCAATGGCGGTGGCGTTGGTCTGGGTGCCGCCCACCAGCAGGTGGACGTCGGCGTCGGGACGGCCGATGGCCTGGCGGATCAGGTCATGGGCGCGGGCCGAGTGGGGGTCGGTGGAATAGCCGGGGTTCCCCTCGGTGTTGGTGGCGGCCATGGCCTCCAGAATGGAGGGATGGCAGCCCTCGCTGTAATCGTTGGTGAAACGGATCATACGGTAACACTCCTTTTTTATGCAGTCGGCATAAGGCTATTATAGCATGCCGGGCGGCCCTGGCAAGAGGCGGCTTCGACATCATTTCACAAAATTACCATAGCCAATCTTTTGCGCCATGAGGCACAATGTGCTATACTATACGGAGAGTCATTGCACAAACCGGCCCCACCGGGCCGAAAACGATTTGTTGGAAGGCAGGAGACAGACACAACATGAGAACCTATGTCACCCCGGAGGAACACGCACGCATCCATCGCCGCCGCCGCCGTCAGGCGCTGGGGCTGGTGATGCTGGTGCTGCTGGTCATCGGGATTTTTACGGTGCTGGGGGCGGGCTACCGGCTGGTGGCCGGCCTGTTTGACAACACCGAACAGATGAAAGAATACGAGGACAAGCTGGAGGGCCTGGTGCTGTTCGATCCGCTGCCCTTCGAGGGCATCGAGAACATCGACGACCTGACCCTGCGTGAGGCCGCTGTCTGGGGCTGCATCTACAGCATCCAGGAGACCCAGGGCAACTTTGACAACTACGCCCACGACCCCACCACCGAACAGCTGCTGCTGCCGGCGGTGGAGGTGGACGCCTATCTGGCCCGGCTGGTGGGCCCCTCCTTCCAGCTGACCCACCGCAGCTTTGACATGGACGACATGACCATCGTCTTTGACGAGGCCACCCAGTGCTACAGCATCCCGGTCACCGGCGGCGTGGGTTACTATCGCGCCGACGTGGTCAAGATGTTCAAGGAGGACGGCAAGCTCCACGTCACCGTGGGCTATATCCCCACCAGCACCCAGGACGACCTCATCAGCACCCAGTCCGACACACCCACCAAATATATGGACTATATCTTTGAGCGGACCAGCGGCAGCTGGTACCTCACCGGCCTGACCGAGAGCGCCACCAAGCCCGAACAGGCAGCCTCCTCCCAGGCGGCCAACTCGGTGGTGATGATGGACCCCGAACAGCTTCAGGACGCCATCCGCTCGGGGGTCAACCCCAACGCCGATTCCAGCAGCTCCGCGTCCAGCGGGGCCGCATCCAGTGAAGCGGCGTCCAGCGAGGCCGCCAGCAGCGAAGCCGCCGCCAGCAGTGAGGCCGCTTCCAGCGCCGGCAGCGAGGCTGCCTCCACCGACGCAGCCGCCTGACCCCAAACAACCGAAACATCCCGGGCCCCGGCCCGGTGATACTCCAAACAGAAAACATACGGTCAAAAAAGTCCCAGCCGGACGACATGTGCGTACGGCTGGGACACCTACAGGGAAATTTGCCGCAGAGAGTGTGCGAGGCCGTAAGGCTGAGTGCACGGTTCTGCGGCAAATTTTGTCCCCAGGGGCAAACACAGCGACCGCGTCCTGTGGACGAAACAGGGAGCTGTGTTTGGCGCAGCGCTCCAATTTTCGCAAGGGCGCACCTGCGGCCCGCCGGGAAAATTGGCCAAGCGCAAGAGGACAGCGGTCTGTCTTTTGCAAGGGCGCCGCGACGCCCGCCGCAAAAGCAGGGAACCGCAACCAAGGAATTTCTGTCACGCGCATGCGTGCAGAAATGGGTTCCCCCTAAAGCGTGTCGCTTTTCGACACGCTCAGACGCTCTGCCGAAAGATGGCGGAGCGTCTTGTTTTGTATGGAGAGGGCGGGGATTATTTCAGGTCGAAGCGGACCACCACCAGCCGGTACCACAGATAGGGCACCATGTTCCAGATCATCCACAGTTCCATCAGCAGGTAGTGGGGCAGGTCCCGCAGGCGGAAAGGCCGCTTGCCCAGCCGGCCCTCCCGGAGAATGGCAAAGGCCTCGTGCATACCCTTGTCCCAGGCGTCACCAAAGCCCTGTTTGTGGAACTTATAGTATTTCAGCAGGTAGCCCGCCAGCAGGGGCAGGGCGTTGACCAAAAGCATCAGGGCGGGCTCGTTTTTGAGGGGGAGAAGGATGCTGTTGCGGCCGCTCTGCTGGCTCTTGAAGGCGTTGTACCGCACCGCGCCGGTGCTGGCGCCGCAGATGTGGTAGCAGCGGGCCGCGGGGCACAGGATGTTCTTGTAGCCGGCATTGTTGGCCCGCCAGCTCAGGTCCACGTCCTCGAAGTAGGCGAAAAAGTTCTCGTCAAAGCCGCCGATCTCGTCCAGGATGCTCTTGCGGTAGAGGGCCGCACCGCCGCAGGCCGAGAAAATCCGTTTCTGTCTGGTGTAGCGGCTGGCGCGGCGGCCGTCGCCGGTCTTGCAGGCGAAGCCCATCCAGGTGACGTAGTCGCCGGCGTCGTCGGCCAGTTCCCGGTCAAAGTGGCGGATCATCAGGCTCTGGACCGCGAAAATCCGGCGGTCGCTGTCCGCCGCACGGATCAGCTCGGCCAGCCACTGGGGCTCGGCGAAGGCGTCGTTGTTGAACAGCACCACATATTCGCTCTGGGCCCGGGCAATGCCCTGGTTCACCGCGTGGGAAAAACCGGTGTTGTGGCCGTTTTCGATCAGGGTGAAGTTGGGCCGGCTGCAATAGCTGCGGGCCTGGTCCAGGCTTTCGTCGGTGGAACCGTTGTCCACCACAATGAGTTCAAAGTCCTGCTCGGTCTGGGCGTAGATGGATTCGATGGAATCCTTCAGCCAGCCTTTGCCGTTGATGTTGGGGATGACGATGGTTGCTTTCATGGGCCGCTCCTGTTTCCGGGGCCGCGGGGGCGGCCGGGTCTTGTCACACAATTAAACTATATTATAGCACACTTTCCCCATAAAAAACAGCCCGCAGCGGCGCTTCTGCGGACAAAATGGGGCGGTGCAAACGCAAGAGAGCAGCCGCCCCACCTTTAACATCTCTATTTCTTTTTCGTTTTGTTCGCTGCGCTGGGCCCAGAGGGGGAGGGAGGGGGTTTCGACTCCCCCTCCCTACCCCCTCTGGACTCCCTACCCTCCCTAACGACCAGGGTCTGAACCCTGGACCCAAAAGAGGAAGTCGCGGCGTTCAAAAGCCTAAAAAACACTGTCATGCCTGACCTGTTTAAACTTTCAAGGCCTCAAACGGCGGCACGGGTGTTTTTCTTAACGGCTTTTGCCCGCCGCTCCGATTGCTGAGCGCGCCCACCAAAGCGGGCGCGGGGCCTGTGGGTAAACCCATAATGACAGAAAACCCCCGCCTTCCCGGGGTGGGAGAGCGGGGGTGAGTACAGGGTTAGTTCTTTGTCAGGGTGGGCAGGGAACCGGTGAAGGTGTATCTCCAGTCTGAGTTTTTATCCTCCAATGCGCTATTCATGGCCTCAACGGCAGTCTCCCAGGTTGTGCTGCCGTCCACCTTGGTGGCTTTGCCGGTGAGGTCATCGTCGTCGTCGGCGTCGCCGACGCCCTTATCGCCGTCTACGGTGCCGCTCCAGTAGCAGGCGGTGATGGTGCCGGTGAAGTTGCTGCCGCTGTTGACGCCCACCACGCCGCCGGCGCTGCCGCCTGTGGCGGTCACAGAACCGGTGGCATAGCAGGCAGTAACCTCGCCGGCGTTGGTGTTGGAGCCCACCACGCCGCCGGTGGCGTTACCGTTCACCGTGCCGGTGAAGTAGCAGGCGGTGACGGTTCTGGTGTCGTTGCAACCCACCACGCCGCCGGCAATGTCGCCGGTCACCGTGCCGGTGGAGGAACAGCCAGTCACGGTGCTGAGGTTGTAACCCACCACGCCGCCGGCGGAGGTGTAGCTGCCGGTGCCGTTCACCTTGGCCGAGGAAGAACAGCCGATGACGCTGCCGTCTCTTCTGTTTATGCCCACCACGCCGCCGGCGATGTTGCCGCTGATGCTGCCACCAGTGACATGGCAGTTTTCAATGGCGCCTTCGTTGAGGCCCACTACTGCGCCGGCGTAGCCGCTGGTATTGGTGTAGGTGCTCTTGACATCGGGGGTGGCCAGGGTCAGGGCCTGCACCGTGCCCTTCTCGCCAATGCGGCCGAACAGGCCGGCAACCTGAGCGCTGCTGTCTACCTTCAGCCCGGAGATGGTGTGTTTGCCGCCGTCAAAGGTGCCGGTGTACGCATTGTTAACATCGCCAACGGGGGTCCAGGGCTGGTTCTCGAGGTCAATGTTGCGGGCCAGGGTGCAGTTGGTGGAGGGGTTTGCCTTTGCGGCCTCGGCCCACGCCCGCAGGCCCGCGGCGGTGTAGACAATATAGGTATTGCCCTGAATGACATAGTCGGGGTCGGGCTCGTCCTTGTCGTGGCTGCCGGCCTTGAGCACCTCCACGTCCACCGCGATGTAATAGCCGCCCTCGGCCTCGATCATGGAGACATGGGCGCGGTAGCTGCCGTCATCGGGCAGGGAGGAAAAGACTCGGTTCCACTCGGTAAAGGCCGATCGGGCTGCGGCGTCGGGGTCGCTGCCGGGCTGGAAGGTGAGGGTCACGCCGTGCTGGCCCTGCTGGCCGTCCCCCAGATTGCTAAAGGTGATGCTGCCGCCCGAGAGGTTCAGGTTTTCCACCAGGGCGGCCAATACCTCCTCCTGGGTGTCGCCGGCCGCGGCGGCTTTTTTCAGGGCGGCGGTGAGGTCGGGGTCCACCTCCACCGTGACATTGTTGTACTGGCCGCTGAGCAGGTCGGCGATCACCTGGGACAGGGCCTTGCTGCCGCCGCAGCCCGCCAGCAGGCTCAGCGCCAGCGCCGCCGACACCAGCAGCGCCGTCAGCTTTTTCATACAGGTCATGGGTTCCTCCTTTGGTTTGCGTCCGAAAAGGTGTACTTTTCCGGGCAAGGGTGTTCGGACATCTGTCATGTAAAATTATACCAGAAAAAACGCCGGGCAGCAATCCATTTAAAGCAATAAACCATCCCCCTTTGGCCTGTTCGGAAAGGTACACCTTTTCGGGCAGGGGCGTTTTTTGGACTTTTGGCGGCGGACAGCGCGCAAAAAAGCCCGCAGCTTTGTGCTGCGGGCCCAGACTGTCAAAAAGTCCCAGCCGGACGACATGTGCGTACGGCTGGGACACCTACAGGGAAATTTGCCGCGGAGAGTGTGCGAGGCCGCAAGGCCGAGTGCGCGGTTCTGCGGCAAATTTTGTCCCCAGGGGGATATTAGGGGGAAGGAATTTCTGTCACGCGCATGCGTGCAGAAATGGGTTCCCCCTAAAGCGTGGCGTTTTTCGCCACGCTCAGCCCGCAGCTTTGTGCTGCGGGCCGGAAAAGGGAGAGGGGGACTCCCGGAGAGGTTAAGGGGTCAGGTTCAGGCGGCCAGAGCGTCCTGGATGGAGGTCAGGACGGCGTCGGAATCCTCACAGCAGACCAGGACCACCTCGCCGGAGGGGACGGTGGTGACGGTGGCTGCCTTGGCGATCTCGTACTGGTCGGCCAGGTAGTTCTGCATCGACTTCTGCTGGCTGGTGACGTAGTCCTCCAGGGCCTGCTTGACGGTGTCGGTCTTGCCCTCGGCGGGCTTGACGATGGCCACCGCATAGCTGCGGACGTTCATCAGGGACACCGAGGCCGACAGGCTCTCATAGTCGCCCTCCGACAGGCCCAGCATGGGCAGGATGAAGTTTTCGGCCTGGGCCTGCAGGTCCTCGGTGGTGGCCTCCTCGCTGTAGCCGTCGGTGGCGGAGAAGTTGCCGTCCTTGTCAATGTTGAGGATCAGCATGGTCTCGTTGTCCTCGTCGTTGCGGGCGTCGTGGATGATCTGGCTGTAATCCTTGGGCTCCGAAACGCTGGAGGAGGAGCTGGCGCCGCAGGCGGCAAAGGCAAACAGGGCCATGGAAGCGGCAACAGCGGCAATCAGAATCTTTTTCATAAGTCTTTATTTCCTTTCATGTTAAAACGGTTTGATTGAAACACAGGGGAGCGGTGCTTTCCCACAGGATGGGCCGGCCGGGGGCATTTTATGCGCCCCGCAAGTCCCCTGTGAAGTCCTGTCACATGCTATACGAACAGCCCCGGGGGAAAATTGCGGTCGTTCAAAAAGGGTTTACAATTTCTTACAAACCCCGCCCGCGCCGGCAAAAAAAGACCCCCTCCGCCCCTTGCGGGGCCGGAAGAGGTCCTTGAAAACAGCTCGGAAAATCCGGCGGGTTACAGCTGCAGGGATTCCAGCGGGCCGTGATCCACCGGGGTGGACAGAATGATCTGGGTGCAGGTGCTGCCCAGCTTCTGGAACTGGAGAATCAGCTGTTCCAGCTGCATCATACTGCCGCAGCTGACCTTGATGAGGAAGGTATACTCTCCGGTGACGTGATAGCACTGGAGCACCTCTTTGCTGTTCTGCAGCAGGCTGAGCAGACTTTCCCGCTCCGACGGCGCCACCGACAGGCTGATGAGGGCATCCACATACAGACGGTTGGCGGGGCGGTTCAGGACCACAGTATAGCCCCCGATGATCCCGTCGGATTCCAGCTTGTGAATCCGGCTGGAAACCGCCGGGCTGGTGAGGGAGACGTGCTCCGCGATTTCCTTGACGGGCATCCGCGCATTGCGCGCCAGAAGGGAGAGGATCTTACGGTCCAAATCATCCATGGTTCGATTACCTCCATCGATCTATTCCCGGTGAATTCCGGTGAAATAGATAAAATTTTCTTTTAATAAAGTTTTCAGTTGTAAAAAATCACAAACTTGGGCAAAAATGTGAAACAGTCTGATTCCAGGTTTAATTATATAAAGTTTTACCGAAAAAGTAAAGTGAAATGATAAGGCATTTTGAAAATTTACAATTTGACAATAAATCGGATTTGGGTATAATACAAATCACAGGGCCGCGCTGCGCCGTGGTGCGCGCCGGGCCGTTCCAATGAGATTTACTGCTTTATATACTTTCCCACCCCTCTATACACAAAAACCCGCTGCCAGGCGGGTTTTTGTGTTATACGGGGTTTTCTGCCGGTGGAAAACGAAACAGCTCCCTCGCCCGGGATGACGGGCAGGGGAGCTGTTTTTGATTGCAGGGAAATCTTAAACCAGATAGTTCTCGAAGACGTGGAGGTCCTCCCGCTTGACGATGCCTTCCAGATACAGGCCCTCGGGGCGGTATTCCTCGGTCAGGACGCTGCCGCGCTCCCGCATGGGGGCGGCCAGGCCCAAAGCGTCATAGGGCAGCAGCACCCGGATGGTCCGCACCCGGTCGCTGAGCAGCTGGTCCAGCCGCTGGAGCAGGCGGTCCAGGCCCAGGCCGGTCTTGGCGCTGGTGAGGAGGATATCGGGGTCGAAGGCGGCGGCCCCCGGCTTGTCGCACTTGTTGTAGACGGTCAGGCGGGGGATGTCGTCGCAGTCCAGGCTGTCCAGAACCTCCTGGGTCACCGCCAGCTGTTCCTCCCGCAGGGGGTCGGCGGCGTCCGCCACCTGGACGATGACGTCCGACCAGGCCGCCTCTTCCAGGGTGCTCTTGAAGGCCTCCACCAGGTTATGGGGCAGCCGGGACACAAAACCAACCGTATCCACCAGCAGCACCGCCATGCCGCTGGGCAGCACCAGCTTGCGGCTGGTGGGGTCCAGGGTGGCGAACAGCATATCCGCTTCGGCCACGCTGGGGCCGCACAGGGCGTTCATCAGGCTGGACTTGCCCACGTTGGTATAGCCCACCAGGCTCACCACCGGCATCCCGGTCTTGGCCCGGGCCCGGCGGCTCTCGCCCCGGCGCTTTTCCATCTCGGCCAGACGCTCGGCCAGGGTGTCAATGCGGGCGTGGATGTGGCGGCGGTCCAGTTCCAGCTTGGTCTCGCCGGCGCCGCGCCGGGCGCCGCCGCCGCCCCCGCCGCCGCCGCCCTGACGGCTCAGGCTCTCGCCCATGCCCTGCAAACGGGGCAGACGGTACTTCAGCAGGGCCAGCTCGGTCTGCAGTTTGCCCTCGTTGGTCACCGCGCGGCTGCGGAAAATTTCCAGAATCAGCATGGTGCGGTCGATGACCTCCACCCCCACCGCCGCCGAAATATTGCGGATCTGGCTGCCGGTCAGCTCTCCGTCAAAGACGGCGCACTGGGCCCCCAGCTGTTCGGCGGCCATCCGGGCCTCCTCCAGCTTGCCGCTGCCCAGAACGGTGCCCGCCTCGGGGGTGGACCGCTTCTGCACCACTTCGCCCACCGCTTCCATGTGGTTGGCCTCGCAGAGGGCCGCCAGTTCCCCCAGGCTCCGCTCGCAGTCCCAGGCTCCCTGGTCCAGCGCCAGCAGCAGGGTGGGGGTGGGGGGCGTCTCTACCAGAATATCATACAGTTCGCTCAAAACAGTTCCTTTCTCTTGTGGGCGGCCCATTCCGCCCGGGTCAAACGGTAGACGTGACAGTCCACCGGGGTTCCGTCAAATTTGTGATACACCGCGTCGTGGTCGTAGACAAAACCCGCTTTCTGCATCACCGCGCCGCTGGCGGGGTTCTCCAGCGCATGGCGGCAGGCCAGCCAGCTGCCTTCCGACTTGACGAACCAATAGTCCACCACCGCCTGCAGCGCTTCGGTGGTATAGCCGTGGTTCCACCAGGGCTGCCCAATGCAGTAGCCCGGCTCCCAGATCCCTTCTGCCAGGTCGGCGCCCCGCTCCGCCCAGGCCCGGACGGATTCCGGTTCACCGGCCCGGCCGTCCGCCAGGCTGATGGACCCGATCAACTCGCCGGTGTCCTTCTCCACCATGGCCCACTGGTAATAGTCGGGGTTCTGGTACAGAACCGACCACGCCGTCAGCAGGGCGCAGGTCTCCAGGACGTCTTTGTGGGGCTCCCAGCGGAGGTAACGGGTGACCGCCGGATTGCTGGCCCAGTTGCGGTACATGGCCGGGGCGTCCTCCGGCAAAAGGCGGCGCAGAACCAGCCGCGGGGTTTCGAGGGTTTGTGTGCCAACATGGCGCATCCGGCATCATCTTCCTTTCCTGTGTGTGCAGACCAGTATAACGGAAAACCGTCTTTTATGCAAGCGGTGCTTGACAATTTGGCCCAGACCGCTACACTGGTACCATAAACCGCTGAAAGTGAGACAAATCTATGAAAAACGCGCGCGATATTCTGCGAGACAGGGTCCTGGTGTTCGACGGGGGCATGGGGACCTATTATAAAGGCCGCCCCGGTATGGAATGCGAACAGGCCAATCTTGCCGACCCTGAGGGGATTCTGGCTGTCCACCGGGAATACCTGGACGCCGGGGCCGAGGCCATCAAGACCAATACCTTCGGCCTGCCCCGGATGGCCGCCGCCGGCCTGGACAACTGGCAGGAACTGGCGGCCGCCGGCTGGCGTCTGGCCTGCCGGGCCGCCGAGGGAACCGGTGCGGCGGTGTTTGCCGACCTGGGCCCGGCCCCGGCCACCGATGCCGCCCCGGCCGCCCAGACCTACCGGGCGGCGGCCCAGGTCTTTCTGGACCTGGGGGCGGAAAACTTCCTGTTTGAAACCCTGAGCACCGACGAGGGAGTAGCTGAGGCGGCGGCCTTCATCAAGGAACGGCGGCCCGAGGCCTTCATCCTGGTGTCCTTTGCGGCCCTGCCCGACGGCTACACCCGGGAAGGCCGTTCCTGCCGGGAACTGGCAGCCCACATGGCCCGGTGCGGCCATGTGGACGCGGTGGGCCTCAACTGCCTGCTGGCACCCAGCGCCATGGCGTCGGTGCTGCCGGCGGTGACCGGCTGCGGCCTGCCGGTGTCGGCCATGCCCAACGGCGGCTATCCGCTGGTGACCCGCAGCCGGGTGGTGTACCAGGGCCGGCCCGACTATTTTGCCCGGGAACTGTGCCGCATCCGGCAGCGGGGCGGGGTGATTCTGGGGGGCTGCTGCGGCACCACCCCCGCTCACATCGCCGCCCTGCGCCAGGCTCTGGAATCCACCCCCATGCCCATTGCGGCGTCGGCCCCGGCGGCGGACGTCCCCGCTGACACCCCCCTGCTGACCCCCGCCGACCCCTTCCTGCAAAAGCTGGCCCGGGGGGAAAAGGTGATTGCGGTGGAGCTGGACTCCCCCAAGGACGCCGACCTGTCGGGCTATGTGGAGGGGGCACGGCGGCTCCAGGCGGCGGGCGCCGACGCCGTCACGGTGGCGGACTGCCCCATCGCCCGGGCCCGGGTGGATTCCTCCCTCACCGCCTGCAAGCTGCGGCGGGAACTGGGGATGGTGGCCCTGCCCCACATGACCTGCCGGGACCGGAACCTGAACGCCACCAAGGCCCTGCTGCTGGGCCTTTATGCCGAAGGGGTGCGGGAAGTGCTGGCCATCACCGGAGACCCCATCCCCACCGCCGAGCGGGACGAGGTGAAAAACGTCTACCAGTTCAACTCCCGCAAGCTGGCCCGGTACATTCACTCCCTGGCGGGCCCGGGGGAGGCCCTGCCGGGCATGACCGTCTTTGGCGCGCTGAACCTCAATGCCCGGAACTTTGACGTGGAGCTGCGCCGGGCCCAGGAAAAGCAGGCCAGCGGCATGGCGGGCTTTTTGACCCAGCCGGTGCTGTCGGAGGCGGCGGTGGACAACCTGAAAGCCGCTCGGGCCGCCCTGCCCGACGCCAAAATCCTGGCGGGCATCCTGCCGGTGGTGAGCCAGCGGAACGCCCTGTACATGGAGAACGAAATCAACGGCATCCATGTGGATGAGGCCATCATCCGCCGGTACGAGGGGGCGGACCGGGCCCAGGGCGAGGCCCTGGGGCTGGAAATTTCGCTGGAAATGGCCCGTGCGGCGGCGCCCTACGCCGACGGGTTCTATCTGATGACCCCCTTTAACCGGGTGGCCCTGATGGAGCGGCTGATTGCCGCCCTCAAACAGGAGGCATTATGAAGCGGCTGAAGGAGCTGGCCCAGTGGCTGGTCTGCCTGCTGGTGATTGCCGTTCTGGCCCGGGTGGCCTGCATGGTGCTGGCCCCCGGCAACCCTGCCGGCATTGTGGCGCTGATGCTGGTGATTGCGCTGCTGATCGCCCTGGCGGGGGTAGAAGCGGCGCTGCTGATCCTGCGGCTGCTGGGCCGGAAATAACCGGCCCGGCCCCCTTCAAACGCCCTTTTGAAGCCCCTGAGGGGCGGATTTTTGCCGGAATGTGACCCGGACACCATCCGCCTTGACAGGGGGAGAGGGGACCCACTATAATAGGGCCATAGAGCAAAAAAAACTGCGGGGCTGCCCGACCCAAAGGGGGACAGCCCTTTTGAAAAAGATATTGGTTTGTCACAACAAACCTCAAAGCCGCGCCGTCCCGGCAGACACCGCACCGCCGCCCCGGAATAGAATGGGGAAGGCCGCGGGGGAGGGACGGCCGTCCAAATGCAGGAGAAACGAGGGTGAATTTATGACGAAAGAGATGATTTTGGGGATTCTGATCCCCTTTGCAGGGACGTCCCTGGGCGCGGGATGCGTGTTTTTGATGCGGGACCAGCTGCGGCTGGGGGTGCGCCGGATGCTGATTGGCTTTGCGGCCGGCGTGATGGTGGCGGCGTCCATCTGGAGCCTGCTGATCCCGGCGCTGGAAGAAGCCGAATCGGCCGGACTGGGCGTGTGGTCCTTTGTGCCGGCGGCGGGCGGTTTCTGGCTGGGGGTGCTGTTCCTGCTGGCGCTGGACCATCTGATCCCCCATCTGCATCAGGATGCCGACAGCCCCGAGGGCCCGCCGGCCCGGCTGCCCCGCATCACCATGATGCTGCTGGCGGTGACCCTCCACAACATCCCGGAAGGGATGGCGGTGGGCGTGGTGTATGCCGCCTGGCTGGCCGGAGAGGGGGAAATCTCTCTGGCGGGTGCGCTGGCCCTGTCGCTGGGCATCGCCATCCAGAATTTCCCCGAGGGCGCCATCGTGTCCATGCCGCTGCGGGCGGAAGGGGCCAGCCGGCCCCGGGCTTTCCTGGACGGGGTGCTGTCGGGAGCGGTGGAGCCTCTGGCCGCGTTCTTTACCGTGATGGCCGCCAGCCTGGTGATCCCAGCTCTGCCCTGGCTGCTGAGTTTCGCCGCCGGCGCCATGCTGTATGTGGTGGTGGAGGAACTGGTGCCCGAGATGACCGAGGGCGGACATTCCGACATCGGCCCGCTGGCCTTTGCTCTGGGGTTCACCCTGATGATGGCGCTGGATGTGGCGCTGGGGTGAAAAACTGACATAAAGCGGTCGCCCCGCTTTTACACACGGTTTTTCTTTTAAGTTTTGTTCGCTCCGCTGGGGCCAGAGGGCCAGGGAGGGGGTTTCGACTCCCCCTCCCTAGGTCCGGGTTGCCGTTACCCAAATTTTCAGCGCGGGGCGCTGCCCGCTTGAAAATTTGGACGGCTGCCCCTGCTCCGCCTCGGCTGTATCTGCCGCAGGCAGCGCCTCGGCTCCGCAGCCTCTGGACTCCCTACCCACCCTAACGACCAGGCCTCTTGCGCTTAGCCGATTTTTGCGGCGCGCCAGGGATGGCGCTTGCAAAAACCGGAGCGCTGCGCCAGCTTCGGCCCGGCTGTTTCGTCCACTGGACGCGCCGGGCCAAAGCTGCCCTGGACCCAGATAGGGAAGTCGCGGCGTTCAAAAGCCTAAAAAACACTGTCATGCCTGGCCCGTGGAAACTTTCAGGGCCTCGAATGGCGGCACGGGTGTTTTTCTTAACGGCTTTTGCCCGCCGCTCCGATTGAGACCACAGGCCCGCCTCAGCGGGCTGGTGGTTCGGTGAGTCTCTAGCTGCTGTGGGGCGCACACTTTGAAATTGCAAAGTGATACCCTTTCTATGATCTAAACCCACCCAACCACCCATTAGCGGAACCCCTGCGGCCTGTGGCCGCGCCCCCTGACAGGGGCTCTAAACCAAAAACAACCCCCGCCTCTTTTGGAGAAGCGGGGGCTTTGTTATATTGTTTTTCAGCGCGTGCCGGGGATGAAAAACAGGCCACACAAAACCTTGGACTCACAGGGCCGCAGGCCGGGAGCCTTATAAAGCGGCTGTAAGTTTACCGCCGGCAGGGCCTGGTGAAGATTACAGCAGTCAGCGGTACCAGGTGAAAAGCTTTTTGTATCCTTTTTCTCGAAAAAGGATGGGCCGCAGGCCGGGAGCCTGATAAAGAGGCTGAAACCTTACCGCCGGCAGGGCCTGGTGAAGATTACAGCAGTCCGCGGTACCAGGTGAAAAGATTTTTGTATCCTTTTTCTCGAAAAAGGATGGGGCGCAGCCCGGGAGCCTGATAAAGAGGCTGAAACCTTACCGCCGGCAGGGCCTGGTGAAGTCCACAGCAGTCGGCGGTACCAGGTGAAAGTCTTTTGCCTACTTTTCTTCAGAAAAGTAGGCGTTGCCGAGGCGAAGATGGCGGAACCCGTTTTCTTCGAAAAATTCCACTGTGCCCACCACGGTGATCTGGCTGCCCTCCTCGGGATAGCCTTCCGGGTAGGCGGGGGCGTCCGCCAGACTGAACTCCAGGCCCTGGGCACAACAGGCCAGGGCGTCCTCAATGATGCAGTAGAAATAGTTCTTGCTCAGGTCCAGCTCGCCGTCCATGGTGTAGGCGTGGTCCACCGAGAACTCCCCCTGCATCCGCACCGTCTTGCCCAGATAGGGGATGGGATCGTACAGCAGGTTGCTCACCTCCGCAAACACCATGGTGCTGCTGAGGGTGGTGAGGTCTACGTCCACCTGGATGTCAGAGCCTTCCGCCTGGGTTTCGGCCTCAGGCTGGGCCGGGACGCTGGAAGCGGGCGGGACCGATGAAACCGAATCCGCCGGCTCCTGGGAGGAGGCGGAACCGCCGCAGCCCGCCAACAGGAGGACGGCCGTCAGGGCCGCCCAAAAACGACAGAGGCGCTGCTTCATCCCTGCACCCCGCCGGTGACGGCCCCCGCCAGAGCAAAGAGGGCAAAGACTCCCAGGTCCACCGCCACAATGGTGGAACCCACCGGGGTTCCGGCCAAAATCGAAATCAGGATGCCCGCCACGGCGCACACCACCGACACCACCGCGGCGCAGATGGTGACCGCACGGAAACTCTTGAACAGCCGCATGGCCGACAGGGCCGGGAAGATGATGAGGGCCGAAATCAGCAACGACCCCACCAGATTCATGGCCAGCACGATGATGACCGCCACCACCACCGCAATCAGCAGGCTGTAGCGGCTGGCGGGCAGGCCGGTGGCCGAGGCAAAGGCCTCGTCAAAAGTGACGGCAAAAATCCGGTTGTAGAACACCACAAACAGGGCAATCACCACCACCGACAGCACCACGCACAGCCACACTTCGGCCTGGGTCAGGGTCAGGATGGAGGTGGAGCCGAACAGGGTGCTGCACACGTCGCCGGACAGGTTGGTGCTGGTGGAAAACAGGTTCATCAGCAGGTAGCCGATGGCCAGGGTGCCCACCGACAGCACCGCAATGGCGGCGTCGCCCTGGAGCTTGGCGCTCTGGCCGCTGCGCAGCAGCAGGATGGCGGCAATGACCGTCACCGGCAGCACCAGCAGCATCTCGTCGGTGAGGTTGAACACAGCCGCCACCGCCAGGGCTCCGAAAGCCACATGGGACAGGCCGTCTCCGATGAAGGAAAACCGCTTGAGCACCAGGGTCACACCGAACAAAGACGCGCACAGGGCGATCAGGACGCCCACGATCAGGGCGTAGCGGACAAAGGGAAAGGTGAAATAGTACTGCAGGGTCTGAAACGCGCTCATGCGTTGTCACCGCCTTTCTCAACCGGGGCGAACATCTGGCCCACCGGGCTGGTCAGGTAGGCCGCCGACGTCCCGAAGAACAGCCGCTGGCCCTCCCCGATATGAAGGATATGGCTGGCGTACTGGGCCGCCGCCGCAATGTCGTGGGAAATCATGATGACGGTGATGCCGTCGGCCCGGTTCAGCTCGGCGATCAGCTCGTACAGCTCGGCGGTGACTTTGGGGTCCAGGCCTGCCACCGGCTCGTCCAGCAAAAGCAGCTTGCGGGTGGCGCACAGGGCCCGGGCCAACAGCACGCGCTGCTGCTGGCCGCCCGACAGTTCCCGATAACACCGGCGGGCCAGGCCCTCAATGCCCAGCCGCTCCATATTGCGGGCCGCCAGGGCTTTCTCTTCCTTGGAGAAGAAGGGCCGCAGGCCGCACCGGCTCAGGCATCCCGACAACACCACTTCCTGCACCGAGGCGGGGAAATCCCGCTGAAGGGGAGTCTGCTGGGGCAGATAGCCGATTTCGTTTTTGTGCAGGCCGTCGCTGAAGGTGATGGTCCCCGCCAGCGGGGGCCGCAGCCCCAGCAGGGTTTTCATCAGGGTGGACTTGCCCGAGCCGTTCTCGCCCACGATGCACAGGTAATCCCCTTCCTCCACCGTGAAGGAAAGGTGCTCTGCCACCCGGGTGTTCTCGTACCCCAGGGTCAGATCCTTGCAGGTAATCAGTGCCATAGTGTCTCCTTTATGCCAGAGCGGCTTTCAAAACGTCCAGGTTGGACTCCATGATGGACAGATAGGTGGTGCCGGCGGCCACATCCTCCGCCGAGGTGCCCTGCATCGAATCCAGACGCAGCAGGGCGGCGTCCTTGGACGCGGTATTCTGGATGATGGTCTGGGCCACACGCTGGTCCGAATTCTCGATGGTCAGCACCGCGGGCAGGTGGAGCTCGTCCACCTTGCCGGCCAGGAAGGCGATGGTCTCAAAGCTGGCCTCGGTCTCGGCCGAGCAGCCCGGGAAGGCGGCGTACACCTCCAGGCCGTAGTCCTCGGTCAGGTACCGGAAGGGGAACCGGTCCCCGAACAGCACCGTTTTCACCGATGCAGCGTCCACCGCGGCCTGATACTGGGCGTCCAGGTCGGCCAGCTGAGCCTCATAGGCGGCCGCATTGGCGGCGTAGGCGTCGGCGTGGTCGGGGTCCAGCTGGGCCAGGGTGTCGGCAATGGACTGGGTCAGGAGAGAGGCGTTTTTCACCGACAGCCACACATGCTCGTCGTACTCGTCCTCGTCGCCGTGGTCGTGGCCTTCATGGTCCTCGGCCTGCATCCCTTCGGTCAGCTCCTCCAGGCGGGCGTTGTCCCCCAGAATCTCCAGCAGGCTCAGGACCTTCATGTCGGGGTTGACGGCCTCTTTCAGGGCGCCGTCCACCCAGCTGTCCGAGGTGCCACCCACATACAGGAACACATCACAGGAGGACAGTTTCAGCATATCCTCCGCCGAGGGCTGATAGCTGTGCATATCCACGCCGGTGTCCTGGAGCCATACCAGCTCCACACCCGGCACGTCCCCGATCACCTGACGGGCCCAGTCATAGATGGGAAAAATGGTGGTGACCACCTGCAGGCTCCCGTCCTGCTGGGGCTGGGACGACCCGGACGGGGCGGCCGAAGGGCCGGAAGAACTGCTCCCGGCACATCCGGCCAGCAAAACCCCCGCCAGGCAGACGGACAGCAGGACGGCAGCAATCTTGTGAAACTTCTTCATACCTTTTTTCAACCTCCGGGGCGGGAGTAGGGGAAAACCACCCCCGCCCAAAACGAGCGGCAGGCCGCCGGAAGCGTTCCTGCCGCGAATTTGCAACTTGACTGCAAATTATTATACACAGGCGGGATGGGTTTGTCAACGGGGGAGGCGGGGCCGGATGGTGAAAAAGAGTGACTTTTCAGGTGAAGGTTCTGCGCAGCAAAAAGCGCCGCACCCCAAAGGGCGCAGCGCACAGACGATCAAAAAAAGTCCCGGCCGGACGACATGTGCGTACGGCTGGGACACCTACAGGGAAATTTGCCGCAGAGAGTGTGCGAGGCCGCAAGGCCGAGTGCGCGGTTCTGCGGCAAATTTTGTCCCC
>NZ_NFHK01000040.1:0-22519 GCF_002161315.1 Faecalibacterium sp. An77 | reverse complement strand
CTACCAGTTGCTTAAATTCCGGCGTGTAGCGTTTGTTCGGTATTCCTTTTGGCATAATAAAACACCCCACTTGTTATCCAGTATACCATACTGTCTAACAAATGGGGTGCAGTTCACTGGGAAGAAGCGGCGGTTTGACTTTTTAACAATCAGGCGGAACCGTAGGCGGCCTCGGCCTGATCGAGGGTTTGCCGAATGCGTTCAACGTAGCCCGACTTCCACAGCATACACATGATGCTGTCGCAGCCCATCAGGGAATGGCTGCCGTCCAAAAGGGCGGTTGCCCGGCAGCCGCCGCCGCATTTGTAGCGGTACGCACAGGCGGCGCATTCGGCATTGGCTGCAAACAAGTCCTTGATTCTTCCGTTGACAAACTGCATATAGTAGCTGTTGCTCAGTCCCTGCTTCAAACCGATGTCCTGTATTTTGGGGAAATTCTCCTGGTCCGGGCTGGATGTCATGGGCATACAGGGCAGCAGGCGGCCTTCCGGCGTGATATAGCAGGACATCCGCGCCGCGCCGCACATGTAACAGTTCAGGCACTTTTCCGTGCCGTCGTGGGCTTCTGCTACGATCTTGCCGGGCTGGTCCCGGCGCAGGACAACCATGTTGGCGAGGGTCAAATACTCAATGGGCTTGCCCGCCTGATAATACCAGGTAATATAGGGCAACATCGCCTCGATGAATTCCTGATTGGTCAGGGCGTTTCCTTCACTGTTGTGCTCCCACAGCGGTGTGGGGGCCACGTTGGACGCTTTTACATTCTGGACGCCCACGTCCCGCAGCGCTTCGATGGTCTGGGAAAATGTGTCCACATTGCCGCGGTGAATGCACATTTCCACATCGGTCAGGAACCCGCGCTCGTCACAGAGTTTCAGCGCCTGCAAAGCGGCGTCTTCTGCACCGGGCACACCCCGCATCCAATCATGCCAGCCCACACCATCAAAACTGATGGAAATACCCGGTTTGATGTTCCGGCGCTCCAATTCGTTCAGCACCTGTTCGTTCAGCAGCCAGCCATTGGTATAAATCGTTCCGATGGTCATTTTGTAGGAAAGAATCCGGTCCACCAGCTGCCAGAAATCCTTTCGGATCAGGGGCTCGCCGCCGGTGATATCCACTCGCAGTACCCCGCAGTCTGCCATTTGATCGATGAAATCGAAGGCTTGTTCGGTGGTGAGTTCGCCCAGTTTCCCGCAGGGGGCGTCCATGAAGCAGTGCCGGCAGCGGTAATTGCACCGCCCCGTGATGGACCAAAATATATTCCGTACATATCGGTTTTTGTAGAAGGTATAATATTGATCTTTATCCAGTGGCAGCGGGCACGCACACGGTTCGATGAGACCTTCTTCCTCGCACTGCTGCAGGGTCTTCCGCATGGCGTCGTTCAGAAAAGGGCTCAGTTCGGTTTGGCCATCGCAGAGCAGAAGCAGCTGAAACATTTCTTTGGAAAGCAGACGGGGCCAGTTTCCGGGGCGTTGGATCAGCATCCAGGGCGTTCCTTCCCAGCCCCGCAACACATATTCCGGTTTGAGTCTGTAGAGCATATGGCATTTTCTCCCCATAATTAAAAATCGACAAACAGATATCCGATACCTGTTTGTCGATCCTTACTTTGTCAGGCACTGAAATCATTCAGCTGCCATAACACCTCGGTACATGAATCGGTTTTATCCATGTTTATGATACGATGTTAGGACAGAGGAGGTTTCAGATTGCCGCCGGACATCTGCAGACCGCTGTGGCATTCGTGGCCATTCTCGCTGGACCAGACTACGCAGCCGTTGGTGCCGTCCAGGCCGCTGGTGGTGATGACGTCGCTGTTGTCAAAACAGATCACCTCAGCGGAGGCCTTTGCGTAAGGTGCTTTCATGGTGGAACGCATCGATGTACACTCTCCTTTCAAGATATAGAATGGAATTACTTGGAACGGGCCCGCAGCAGAATGCCGGTGGCTATCCCTGGGGAATGCCGCCGGTTCTGTTCCGGCTGCCATTGGGGATGAAACCGGTGGGATTCTTTCGTACGGAACCCGACCCGCCGCAAATCCCCTGGCGCTTGGATTCTAGGGGAAAGACGGATTTAGTGATTCTGGCTGTTGTTGCCTTTGCAGTTGCCCTTGCTTTGGCCGTGCAGGCAATCGCCGTCGTTGGTGCCGTCGAGCCCGCTGGTGGTGATGACGTCGCTGTTGTCAAACAGGACGATCTCAGCTGCTGCCTTTTCGTAATCCATAAAAATTCCTCCCCATTGAATCCGGTATTTTCTTTGCAGATGACAGTATATCGGATTTGGCGGGCACTGTCAATCGATAGCGCTGATTTGGTTCGAATTTGCGTGAAATTCTTTCGCTTTGGTTGGGAATTGTGCGGGGCGCGGGGGTTTCGGCTCAGCGGCGGAAGGAAAACGCCTTGCGGCGCACCCGTCCCGGCAGAGCCAGAAGCCAGAGCCGCGCGCGGCGCAGCTGCAGGGTTTTCAGATAGGACTGATAAGCCGGGCTCTGGCAGGAAACGTACTGCCCGCTCTCATCCGGGTAAAACCCGGCCATCACCCCGATGACCCACCCGGCCGGCACCATCTCGGGCCAGAGGCGGTTGTCTCCCAGGATGCGGTAGCCGTCCGGCTCCACCCGGATGACCCGATGGAGAACATACTCTCCGGTGGGCCGGCGGAACAGCGCCACATCCCAGCGCTTGAGCCGGGACGCCGGGGCCTGGATGACAACGGTGCTTTTCCGGTGATGGAGCAGCGGCTCCATGCTGTCGCCAACGGTCTGAAAAAAGCCCTGTCCCTCCTCGGCCAGGACCTGCTCAATGGTCTTTTGCATCGAAATCCAGGGCCATTGAGATGGTCTGCAAAAACTCCTGTACATCCTGGCGGGCGGTGGCCTCGTCCGGTCCGTCAAAGCGTTCCAGGGTCTTGGCCACCAGCAGGTCCTCGGTGGCGCCCTGTTCCAGCAGTTCCCAGTAGAATACGCCGGTGGAATTCAAACGGATCATCCCGTTGAAGCTCTCGCTGGCCTCGCCGATGGCGATGACCATGGATTCATCTCCCAGCCGGCGCAGCAGAAAGCCCGGTTTGGTCTTTATCATCTTGGTTCCTCCTCATGGTATCATAAGCCAACCGGGCTGCCTGGGGCTGCCGGTTGCATTGCAGCAGATAAAAGGGGATGGTGCGCACCATCTGGTCCAGCAGGACGAAAAACCGGTCCAGCCGGGGCTGGTCCCGGGGGACCAGCAGCTGATGGAACAGCCGCGGGGTGATCTCGGGGCCGGACAGGCGGCGGATGTGGTTCTCCGGGCTTTGCTCCAGAAAGCAGACCGCCCGCACCGGGCAGATGCAGTTGGAACCCATTCCTTCTTTGCCGTTCCAGGGGGTGCCGCAGGCGCACAGAACCCCATCCATGAACCGCAGAATGGGTTTGTCTCCGTTGATGACCTGGGCGTCGGGGCCGAATTGTTCCAGCCAGAGGCGGATGTGGGTGGTTTTGCCGGTGCCGCTGGGGGCACAAAAGACATAGGCGGCGCCGTCCACCGCCACCACGGCGCCATGGATCAGGAACGCGCCGTAATCCACCAGATGCAGGCAGATGGCGCGGTAAAGACAGAGGCTCTCACAGTAGCCCCAGAAACGGGAATCTTTTTCGGCACCGGCGGGGGAGTCGGACCGGCCGGGGCCGGCCTCCCGGATCAGATCCTGGTCCGATGCGCAGACGGTGAACAGGGGAGTGTCCTGGGTGATGTAGCCGGCGCAAAGCCGGCGAATGTAGGAATAGCGATGTTCGATGCCGATGGGGATGCCGGCCATCCGGACGCAAAACACAGACTCTCTCCCTTTCCTGCGGGGCCGGAGGTGTTCAAACAGCCCCTCCACAGATCTCTCTCAAGTAAGATGAATTCCTATTACAGTATATAATATATAAGATGCTTCGTCAATAAAATTGTGCGGTTAAAAACAGAAAATGTATGGCGCAGAGTAGAATTTGCGCTGGGTGCCGCCCGGACCTTGACAGCGGGGCCGGGGCGTGGTATCCTGTCCTTGCTGACTTGTAATACAGGTATACAGTTTTGGAGCGGCGCAGGCCGCCCCGGAACGCCGATTGGATCTGAAAAGCCGGTTTTGGCTGCTGCGGCAGCCTGGGCCGGAACAGGATTTGTCTCAGCCTGCCGGGCCAGGCCCGGCCCGGGCTGCCATCCACAACAGAAAGGACAAAGCGCCATGTTTACTCTCCCTGTCTTTACCATTGACCAGCTGGTTCACCGGATGGAGACCGAATACCCCGACCGGATCGCCATGCGCTATTACGACGACGCCAAAGAGGGCGTCCAGGAGGTTACTTACCGCCAGTACGCCCACGATATCCGCTGCATTGCAGGGGAGCTGGAAGCGACCCTGTCGGACCCTGTGGGGAAGAAAGTCTGCATTCTGGCTGCCAACAGCTACCACTATGCGGCCAGCATTTTCGGCACCGTTCTGGCGGGGGCCGCGGTGGTGCCTCTGAACCTGCAGAAGAGCTGGGACGACATCCACTATGAGCTGGATCTGGTGGAGGCAGCCGCCGTTCTCCACGACGGGAAATATCTGGACCGGGAGCCCGCGCTGGGCGAGGTGTACGCCGACAAGCTGCTGCCCATCACCGGGTATCAGAAGTACCAGCCCTCGGAGGGCCGGGTCTGCCAGGATCGGGAGGCCCTGATGGCCATTATGTTCACCTCGGGCACCACCGGCCGCAGCAAGGGCGTCATGCTCAGCCAGAAAAACCTCTTTGCACCCATGCCCGCCTACTGCGATCCCTTCAACGTGATGCTGGCGGAGATGGGTGTGGACCACTATGACTTCAACCACTTCACCGTCCTGCCCATGTTCCATATTGCGGCCTTTACCAGTCTGGTGTCCTGGGCCATCATGGGCATGGCCCACAACCTGTGCACCGACCTGCGGAACTTCTACCGCGACCTGTCCCTGATGCCCTGCGACACCATGGCGGCTGTGCCGGTGCTGCTGCAGTCCATCCATCGGGATGTGATGCGGGGCCGGAAGGACCGTCTGGGTAAGCTGCGTACCCTGACCTGCGGCGCTGCCGCCTGCACCCCCCAGATGATGCTGGACCTGATGCACAACGGCTTTTTCATCATGCAGATGTACGGCCTGACCGAGACCAGCGGCGACGGCACCTGGAACAACGACCAGAGCGAAAAGCACATCTCCTCGGTGGGCATGGGGGATGAGCCCATCTGCCAGTACTCCATTCAGGATGGGGAGCTGTGCATCAAGGGCGACCCTGTCATGATGGGCTACTACAAGGAGCCCGAGCTCACCGCCGAGGTGCTGGTGGACGGCTGGTTCCACACCGGCGACCTGGTGCGGAAGGACGAGGAAGGCTACTACTACATCACCGGCCGGAAAAAGAACCTGATTATCCTGGCCAGCGGCGAGAACGTCAGCCCCGAGGAGCTGGAGAAGCTGCTGTCCGCCTGCACCGACGTGCAGGAGTGCATCGTCAAGGAGAAGGACGGCAAAATCTGCGCCGAGGTCTACTGCCCGGCAGAGGCTCAGGACGCCGTGCGGGCCCACATCACCGAGGTGAACCGCACCCTGCCCCTGTACAAGCGGATGACCCTGGTGGAGTTCCGCAGCGAGCCCTTCGCCCGCAACGCCACCGGCAAGCTGGTCCGCGGCTGATGCAGAGGACGAAAACCGTTTCCTTTCAATAAACACAAGGCAGGCCGCCCCCCAAAGGGCGGCCTGCTTTTTTGCCGGATGCCATGCGAGAAAAAGGATGTGCGGGACAAAAAATGAAAGTATACGTCGGACAGTGGATTTTTGCCTTGACAAACCGGCATCCCGCAGATATAATCAGAGCATTCCTCTTTGCACTGCATTACATCCGGCCCCCGGCCGGGTGCGAGATCAACAGTACAAACTGAGCAGGCGATGAACCGACAAGGTCATGGGGCCGGGCCGCCGTGTGCGGCAGCAGATGAAGTGTGTTATGACATCTGTGGGACAGTTGTATGTTCCACAGGTGTCTTTTTCTTTTTTCACAGGTGGAACAAACGTATCTCGGCGATGTGCTCATAAGAGAAAAATTCACTGTCATTCAACGCAAACATGTACAGGAGGGTTCTTTTATGACAACCAACAACCGCCAGCAGACCACCACCGCCGTCAGCCTGAATGAAAAGGCCGTCATCCGCAAACTGTCGCTGTGCAGCATCCTGGGCAACACGGTGTTGTCGGGGTTCAAGCTGTTCGCCGGCGTGACGGGCCATTCCGGCGCCATGATTTCGGATGCCATCCACTCCTTTTCGGATGTGCTCACCACCTTCATCGCCTGGTTTGGCGTGAAAATTTCCAAGAAGGCCCCCGACCGGGACCATCCCTATGGCCATGAGCGGCTGGAATGCGTGGCCTCGCTGGTACTGGGGGCAGTGCTCCTCATCACCGGCCTGAGGGTGGGCAAAAACGGCCTGGAAACCATTGCCTCGGGGCAGTATGAGACCCTGGCGGCGCCGGGGATGATCGCCCTGGTGGCCGCGGTGCTGTCCATTGTGGGCAAGGAGGCCATGTACTGGTATACCCGCTACTATGCCAAACTGATCCATTCCTCCGCCTTTATGGCGGACGCCTGGCATCACCGGTCGGATGCTTTTTCTTCGATAGGCTCCCTGATCGGCATTGCAGGGGCACGGCTGGGCTTCCCGGTGCTGGACTCGGTGGCCAGCGTGGTGATCTGCCTGTTTATCATCAAGGTGGCCTATGACATCATGAAAGATGCCGTGGTGAAGATGCTGGACACCTCCTGCGGCGAGGAATACGAGAGCAAAATCATCGACTTTGTCTCGGCCCAGGAGGGCGTGGTGGGGGTGGACCAGCTCCGCACCCGGATGTTCGGCAGCAAGGTCTACATTGACCTGGAAATCGCCATGGACGGCGGCGAAACCCTGAGCCAGTCCCATCAGGTGGCCGAGCGGATTCACGACCAGCTGGAGAGCCAGTTCACCGACATCAAGCACATTATGATCCACGTCAACCCGGCGGAAGAATCCGCCTGACGCCCTGGAACATCCCATAAAAATCAGAAACGCCCCCGCTGCATGGTCTGCGCAGCGGGGGCGTTTGCTTTATGGAAGAGGGATGGGGGAAACTTTTACTTCACGGTGTGGTAGCCGTCGGGGTTGTTGCTCTGCCAGTTCCAGCTGTCGGCGCACATCTCCTCGATGCCGTACTCAGCCACCCAGCCCAGCTCACGCTTGGCCTTGGAGGGATCGGCGTAGCACTCGGCGATGTCGCCGGCGCGGCGGGGCTCGATGACGTAGGGCAGGGTCTTGCCGCAGGCCTTCTCAAAGGCATGGAGGACTTCCAGCACGCTGTAGCCCTTGCCGGTGCCCAGGTTGCAGATGAAGAGGCCGCACTTGGTCTCCAGCTTGCGGATGGCGCAGACATGGCCGCGGGCCAGGTCCACCACGTGGATGTAATCCCGCACGCCGGTGCCGTCGGGAGTGGGGTAGTCGTTGCCGAAGACGTGGACCTTCTCCAGCTTGCCCACGGCCACCTTGGCGATGTAGGGCATCAGGTTGTTGGGGATGCCGTTGGGGTCCTCGCCGATCAGGCCGGACTTGTGGGCGCCGATGGGGTTGAAGTACCGCAGGACGGCCACGTTCAGGCTGGGATCTGCCTTGCAGACGTCGGCCAGAATCCGCTCGGTGAACACCTTGGTGGTGCCGTAGGGGTTGGTGGTGGCGCCGACGGGGAAGTCCTCGGTGATGGGGACGGTGGCGGGATCGCCGTAGACGGTGGCCGAGGAGCTGAACACAAAGTTGTGGCAGTCATGGCGGCGCATCACGTCCAGGATGGTGAGGGTGCAGTTCAGGTTGTTGGAGTAATACTCAATGGGCTTCTGGACACTCTCGCCCACGGCCTTGTAGGCCGCGAACTGGATGACGGCGGTGATGTCCGGGCATTCGGTGAAAATGTGCTCGACCTGCTCGGGGTTGGTCATGTCCGCCTCAAAGAAGCGGAAGTCCTTGCCGGTGATCTGTTTGATGCGGTCCAGCACGACGGGGCAGGAGTTGTAGAAGTTGTCTGCCACCACAATGTCGTAGCCTGCGTTCAGCAGCTCAATGCAGGTGTGGCTGCCGATGTAGCCGGCGCCGCCCGATACCAAAATTGCCATAACAAAACCTTCCTCTCGATCGACTCTGTGGATATTGCCTGCCTGGGCAAGCGCCCCGGCTCTTCTTGATTACAGGATACCGCAGACGCCGCCCGGAATCAAGGGGCGGTGCGCTTATATACATGTAATTTTGTTGCGCGTTGCAAAAACGGAGGATGGGCCCACGCGATTTTTGATGCGGCCCCGATGAAGAATCAGACCACCGGATTCCTGCGCCCGGGCACACAAAACCAGGCCCCCCGGCAGGGAGCCTGGCTTTGGGATGTCCGGTTATGCGGTGGCGACGGAGGATGTACTCCCATCGCAGTACTGGCCGCTGTAGTCGATGACCATGCTGTCGAAGTGCTGCCAGTCGGTCTCCACCAGGGTGTAGGTGTCGTCCTCCAGCTTGAGCTGCAGCACCACCGACTGTTCGGGGCCATAGCCCATCTCGGGCAGCAGGGCCCGGATGCCGTCCAGCACCGAGGCGGCATAGTCGTCCTCCAGGGCCTCGTAGTCGGCGTCGGACATGGCGTCCAGGGCCTCCTGGGAGTAGATGCCGTGGCGGTCCAGGGCGGCGGCCCAGAGGCTGGCCGCGTCGTTCTGGCTGGTGTAGCGGACCAGGATGTCCATGGGCTGGACGGTGACGGTCACCGTATAGCTGCCATCGTCCAGCTTGCTGGCGGCGCCCACCTGGTACTTGCTGAGGGCGTAAATATCCCGGATAAGGGCCACCGCCCGTTCGGCGGAGGCGTCGGTGGGATAGATGCCAAAGTAGTCCATCAGGATTTCTGCTTCCGCCGTGGTGTTCCAGACGTAATTCTGTTCCTCGGCTTCCTCGGCGGTAATGCCGATCAGATCCAGATAATCCTGATTGTACTGGCCCAGATAGCAGGCATCCAGATCGCCCTGGATGTAGGTCCTGGCCTGGTCGGGGGTGACGTCGCCGCAGGCGGCCAGCACAAAGACCAGGGCCGCGGCCATCAGAACGGATGCGAGGCGGTGGATGGTGCGGGTCATAGAAACCTCCTCAGAAAGCGGCTTTCAGATCACGCCGCACTGTTTGCCGGTGAAAAAGCGGAGGGTGTTGGACACCCGGAATACCTTGCCGGCCCGCAGCACCGTGGAGGGGAACTCCGGGTGGGAGGGGCTGCAGGGGAAGTGTTCGGTTTCCAGGGCGAAGCCGTCGTATTTCTGCATGGGATGCAGGCCCTTGCCGGGGCTGGGGCAGTCCTGGAGATAGTTGCCGGTGTAGAGATGGACGCCGGGCTGGGTGGTGTAGACCTTCATGCTGATGCTGCTCTCATCGCAGGTAGCCCAGGCACAGATGCTCTGGCGGGCGCCGGCCCGGGGCCGGTCGATGACAAAGCAGTGGTCGTAGCCGCCGCCCACAATGCGGGTCTGGTCGCTGCCGGGGTTCAGGTCCCGGCCGATGGCCTTGCCCTTGGTGAAGTCCATGGGGGTGCCGGCCACCGGCAGAATGCGGCCGGTGGGGCAGGTCTCCTCGTTGCTCTCCAGATAGGTGGAGGCGAACAGCTTGAGCCGCTGGTTGAGGACCGAGCCCCCGCCGTTGAGGTTGAAATAGGTGTGGTTGGTCAGGTTGACAATTGTGTCGGCGTCGGAGGACACCCGGTAATCCATCCGGAAGGCATTGTCCGGGGTGAGAGTGTAGCGGACGGCAATCTTCATGTTGCCGGGGAAGCCGTCCTCCCCGTCGGGGCTTTCGGCCTCCAGCAGCAGGGTGTCGCCGAAGGCTTTCACCTCATAGGACTTGCGGGCAAAGCAGCCGTGGAGATGGTTGCGGCCGTTGTTGGCTTCCAGCTGGTAGGTTTTGCCGTTGAGGGTGAAGGCCGCCCCTTCGATCCGGTTGGCGTAGCGGCCCACAAAGGCGCCGCAGTAGGTGGCGGTGTCCAGCTCGTATTCCTGCATGGTGTCGTGGCCCAGGACCACGTCCACCGGGCCGC
Organism: Faecalibacterium sp. An77; assembly: GCF_002161315.1. Taxonomy (NCBI): domain Bacteria; kingdom Bacillati; phylum Bacillota; class Clostridia; order Eubacteriales; family Oscillospiraceae; genus Faecalibacterium; species Faecalibacterium sp. An77. Next base: position 12,403 of record NZ_NFHK01000040.1, on the reverse strand, counting down.
GCTTGGCCGGGACGATGATGTTTTTGATGATCGCCCCATAGTCCAGCACGCTGACCGTCAAGCCGCCGGGATTGGAGAGAATGTACTCGTTGACGGGGGTTCCGCTGTGGGTGAAACCAAAAAGCCTTGTTTCGATCTTGGCCATTGTGTCTGCCTCCTTCTGCCGGTATGCGGGCGGACACACAGAACACACCGCACCGGCCAAATTGGACCTGGTACAAAAAATGATCCTTTTCTCTATGATTATATCACAAATTTCAGACATTTGCAGGGAAATCTTTTGTGTTGTGAATATAAATTTTCGGGAGTTCTTTGTGGAATATAACCGAGACGGCAGAGCGCAGAAAACCGCTTAAACAAAGACGCCGCCCCGAAAAATCGGGGCGGCAGAGCGAAAGGAGGTATGGAGGAGTTTAGAGCCGTTCGCGGAGCGCGGCCAGTTCGTCGGCATCGCGGACGGGATCAAGCAGCTGCAGAGCGTCGCGGGCGTAAGTGCGGGGAGCCGGACGGAAGGTCTGTCCGGCCCGGTCGGCCAGCACTTCCAGCATGGCGTAGGCCGACTGGACGCGGGGATGGGAGGCGCTGGTGGCGGTGGGCTCGTCCTTCACCAGTTTGAAGTGTTCGGCGGTCATGTCGGCCAGCAGAGCGTCCAGAGCGGCGTCGGGGGAACCGGCCCGGTTCTTGAGGCCCTGGTACAGCAGCTGGGCCACAAAGCCCAGGGTGGAGGCGGTGTACCAGTTGCCGTCGAACTGGTTGGGGTTGACGGCGGGGTCGGTGACGGGGGAGTTGATCTTGTTGGTGAGGTAAATCACCACCAGCCGCTCGGCGGGATCGATGAGGGAGAGGGTGCCGGTCCAGCCCTGGTGGCCCACCGTGCCGGAGGAGGACTGGGTGCCGAAGTACCAGGCGCGGGCCAGGTCGGCTTCACGCCACCAGCCCAGGCCCCAGTTGGCCGCCGACTCAATCTTGGGCGCGGTGAAGGTGTCCAGCACGTTGCGGCTGAACAGGCGGTGGTTGCCGTAGCCGCCGTCCAGCATGGCCGAGGCCAGCACCGCCAGATCGGAGGCGTTGGCAAAGAGGCCGGCATGGCCCGACACGCCGCCCATGGCGTAGTAGGCTTTCTCGTCGTGGACCTCGCCCTGAAGGGTGTAGGTGCGGACGCCGGTGAAGGAGATGGCGCCGTCGCGGGTGTTGCCGTTCAGCTCGGTGGCGGCGCAGTCGTTGGGGCTGAAACCGTGGTTCAAGGGCTGGTAAGTAATGTGGGTCAGGCCCATGGGCTGCCAGAAGTGGGCCGACAGGAAATCATCCAGACGGCTGCCGGTGACCTGCTCGATGACAAAGTCCAGCAGCATATAGTCCACGTCCGAGTAGAGGGTCTTGGTGCCGGGCTGGTACATCAGCGGGGTCTTGCAGATGGATTCCAGGGTGCGGCGGCGGGTGGCGTCGTCCCCGGCCGAGCCGGAATACAGGACGTTGGGCACCCCGGGCGCGGCCTTCTGGGTGGTCTGGTCAAAGGCATCGTTGTGATACTGGGGATCGGCGGGGAAGCCGGCCTGATGCCGCAGCACGTCCCGGATGGTCAACTGGGATTTCCACTGCTTGACGGTGGCCAGGCCGGGGTTTTCGTAGCCGTTGAAGGTGATGTCGATGGTGCTGTCCACAAAGGCGCTGCCCAGCAGGTCGGCGATCCGGGCATCCAGGCTGATCTGGTTGTTGGTGACCAGATACTGCAGCGCGTAGTTCACCGAATACATCTTGGTGTTGGAGGCCAGGTCGTAGAGGGTGTCGTTGGTGACAGCGGGGCTGTCGGTCTTGGGGGTGCCGTCGGGGTTGTAGGCGTTGACAGTGCCCCAGGCGTTCCGGTAGATCATCCGGCCGTCCTTGATGACCGCCATCTGGGCGCTGGTGAAGCCGTGGGCCACATCCGCCGCCACAATGGCGTCGATGGCGTTCAGAACCGAGGTGCTGAGGCCCACGTCGGAGGGCTTGCCCTCGATGACGGTGGGATAGGGGATGGAGATCTGGACCGTCTGGCCGGCGGGCTGGATGCAGCTCACCTGGAGGGTGTTGAGGCCGTTGACGGTGAGGCCCGAGATATCCACCGCCCACACGCCGCCGCCCGCCATCCGGCTGGTGTCCACGCTGTGGTTGTTGACGAAGAAGGCGAAGCTGGTGACTCCGGCGGCGGGGCAGACGTACAGGGTGCCCTGGCCGCTGTAGCCAAAGAAGGTGTACATTCCGTTCATGGCCAGGGTATCGTCCACATACCCGGCCCAGTCGGGGAAGGTGGGCTGGGCCTGCCAGCTGCCGGCCGGGAGGCTGGCGGCGGTGACGGAGGCTTTGGAGGAGAACAGGCAGTTTTCCTCTGCGGTTTCGGCGGGGGCCGGTGCGGCGGTACCGGCTGCGGCTGCGGCGGGGAGGGCGGCGCTGCTGGCCAGGGCGGCAGCCCCGGCGGCGACCGATGCTTTGAGGAAGTTGCGGCGGCTGATCTGTGTCATAACAAGTTCCTTCTTTCCAAGCTGGTGTAAACGGCGACCGAAATAAAACGCCAGGCGGCAGAGCGCCGCGGCGGATGAGATGGCTACACTGTAATGCGAAAGAACAGAATTGTCAATAAAACTCGAACAAACGGAAACGTTGTTTCATAAAACCCTGAAATGTAGAATAATTGCCCAATAGTTATAGAACAAATGGACAAAAACAGGGATGGGTATACAATATTCCGGGAATCGGAGGGCAAAAGAAAAACCCGCCCTTGCCGCCCGGCGGGGCGGAAAGAGCGGGGAAGCGGGCCGGCATGGGCGGGGGCGTGTCAGAAATTCTGGCCGTTCCAGCCCCAGTCGCTCACCGGATGATAGGTGACATAGACCGCCTGGGCGGGGATGCCCAGCTGGTCGGAAAGAATCCGGCTGAGCTGGCCGGTCATCTTGTCGTAGTCGGCGGGGGAGGCGGAGCCGTAGAGACTCACGGCGATATAGGCCCCCTGGTCCAGCTTGCGGCCGCCCAGCCAGAGGTCGCAGCGGTCCTGAATGGAAACCATCAGATAGGTTTCGGTCTTGTGCAGGGTGGTGATGGCCTGGCCAAAGGCGGCCTTGAGGGATTCCCGGCGGTCGGCCGGGACGGGCAGGGTGGTGCGCAGGTCAATGAAAGGCATGGCGGGTCCTCCTTGTCAGCCGTTGGCGGCGTCCAGGGCATCCAGGGCGGCCAGAACGTCGGCGGCGTTGGTGTCGGGTTTGACTTTGGGCATGGCCTTGAGGATGGTGCCGTCCTCCCCGATGAGGTAGGTGGAGCGGACGGTGCCCATGCTCACCTTGCCGTACTGCTTTTTCTCCTTCCAGACGTCGTACAGCTCCAGGACGGCGTGGTCGGGGTCGGACAGCAGCAGGAAGGGCAGCTCGTATTTGGCGGCAAACTTCTGGTGGGATGCGGCGGAGTCCTTGCTGACGCCGATGACCACCACGCCCCGCTGCTGGAATACGCCATAGGATGCGGCGAAGGCGCAGGCCTGGCGGGTGCAGCCGGGGGTGTTGTCCCGGGGATAGAAATACAGCACCACCTTCTTGCCCCGGAAGTCGGACAGGTGGTGGACCTGGCCCTCGGCGTCGGGCAGGGCGAAGTCGGGTGCGAGGGTGTTTTCACTGAGCATGAGAGATGCCTCCTTTTGTGTGGATGATGCCTTCAGGATACCATATTTAGGGGCTGGGAGCAAGCCTTTGGGGCAGGGGACGGGCTGCCTCTTGACGGCCTGACGGCGGCGCGTTATACTGTCCCGGGCGGGGGCTGCAGCGGCGCAGCCTCCGCATGAAAAAGGACGAGAAAAAGAACCAAACAAAAGGAGAATTCATATTATGCCATCTGGAGAAAAGAACCTGACGGAAGGGCCGCTGGCGCGACAGATTCTGGTCTTCAGCGTGCCGTTGGTCCTGTCCAACCTGCTGCAGGCCCTGTTCAATATGTCGGATATCGCCGTAGTGGGACGGTTCGCCGGTTCCCAGGCTCTGGGCTCGGTGGGTTCCACCACCATCTTCGTCACCCTCATCACCGGTTTCCTCATCGGTCTGGGCGGCGGCGTCAACGTGCTGGTGGCCCGGTTCTACGGCGCCGGCAACACCCGGGATGTGGAGAAATCGGTCCATTCCTCCCTGCTGGTCTGTCTGGCCGCCGGCATCCTGATGCTGCTGATCGGCGTGGTGTTCTCGCCGGCGCTGCTGCGGCTTCTGGGCACCAAGCCCGACCTGCTGGAGGGAGCCATCCTCTATCTGCGGATTTATTTCCTGGGCATGCCCGCCATGGCCATCTATAACTTTGGCAACGGCGTGTTCAGCGCGGTGGGCAACACCCGCAAACCCCTGATTTACCTGTCCATTTCGGGCGCACTGAACGTGGTGCTCAACCTGTTCTTTGTCATTGTCTGCCAGATGAGCGTGGCGGGCGTGGCCCTGGCCAGTATCCTGACCCAGTACCTCTCGGCGGGCCTGATTCTGCGGGCGCTGGCCCGCACCGAAAGCTGCTACGGCATCCGCCGGGATCAGCTTCGCCTGGACCCCGCCATGACCCGCAGCATTCTGGGCCTGGGCGTTCCCGCCGGCTGCCAGAACGCCATTTTTGCCCTGGCCAACCTCTTCATTCAGGCCGGCATCAACACCTTTGACACGGTGGTGGTCAGCGGCAACTCGGCCGCCGCCAACGCCGACCCCCTGGTCTACGACGTGATGGCCGCCTTCTACACCGCCTGTTCCAGCTTTATGAGCCAGAACTACGGCGCCGGCAAGCGGAACCGGGTCAAGCGGAGCTATTTCATCTCCCTGGGCTATTCCTTCGGCATCGGCGCGGTGCTGGGCCTGTCCCTGGTGTTCTTTGGCCGGACCTTCCTGGCCCTCTTTACCACCGAACAGGCGGTCATCGAGGCCGGTATGCAGCGCCTGGTGATTATGGGCTTGTGCTACCCGGTGTCGGCCTTTATGGACTGCACCATCGCCGCCTCCCGCGGCCTGGGCCGTACCATCGTCCCCACCATCATTGTGATTATGGGCTCCTGCGTGTTCCGTGTGGCATGGGTGTACACCATCTTTGCCTACTTCGGCACCCTCCAGTCCCTCTATCTGCTGTTTGTCTGCTCCTGGAGCATCACAGCCATCGCCGAGATCATCTACTTCGCCTGGGCCTACAAGGAACAGATGAAGATCTACGACCCGGCATAAATTTCATTCCATCATCGACAGGAGACGCTCCGGACGGGGCGTCTCCTTTTTTGCTGGAGCGGACCCCGGGGAGGACCCGCATCTTGACAGGCCGGGAATTTGGGTGTTTACTAGAATAAAGTATTGCCTGAAGGAGGGGCGGCCGTCATGGATGCGGCCGGATGTGTATGGAAAAGAATCTGACGACGGGCAGCGTATTCCGCAACATTGTGGGATTTTCGCTGCCCTATTTGCTGGCCTATTTTTTGCAGACCCTGTACGGCATGGCCGACCTGTTCATCACCGGCCAGTTCAGCGGCACGGCGGACATCACGGCGGTGTCCATCGGCAGCCAGGTGATGCACATGATCACCGTCATGATTGTGGGCCTGGCCATGGGCACCACCATCGCCATCGGCCGGGCGGTGGGTGGACAGGAGAGGGAAAAGGCCTCCCTGGCCATCGGCAACAGCGTCACCCTGTTTATGGGATTGTCGGTGGTGCTGACGGCGGTGCTGCTGGCCCTGGTGCGGCCCATTGTGGCGGTGATGTCCACCCCCGCCGAGGCGGTGGAGGGAACGGTGCAGTATCTCACCATCTGCTTTATTGGCATTCCCTTCATCACCGCCTATAACATCATCAGCTCGATTTTCCGGGGGCTGGGAGACTCCAAGAGCCCCATGAAATTTGTGGCGGTGGCCTGCGCGGCCAATATCCTGCTGGACTATCTGTTCATCGGCGGGATGCACCTGGGCCCGGCGGGCGCGGCTCTGGGCACCACTCTGTCCCAGACCCTCAGCGTGGTGGTGTCCCTGGTGATGGTGACCCGCCAGAAAACCGCCCTCACCCTGGGGAAAGCCAGCTTCCGCCCCCGAAAGGACGTGCTGGGCTCCATCCTGCGGGTGGGCGTGCCGGTGGCCCTGCAGGACGGGTTCATCCAGATTTCCTTTCTGCTGATTACCGTCATCGCCAACAGCCGCGGTCTGGACGACGCGGCCGCCGTGGGCATTGTGGAAAAGGTCATCAGCTTTGTGTTCCTGGTGCCCAGCTCGATGCTGTCCACCGTATCGGCCCTGGCGGCCCAGAACATCGGCGCCGGCAAATACGACCGGGCCGCCCAGACCCTCCGGTATGCGGTGGGGATGTGCCTGGGCTTTGGGCTGGTGGTGGGCATTGTGGTGCAGTTCACCGCCGGAAACATTGTGGCCCTCTTTGACAGCACCCCCGGGGTGGTGGCCGCCGGCAGCCAGTACATCCGGGGCTATATCTGGGACTGTATGTTCGCCGGGGTGCACTTCAGCTTCAGCGGGTATTTCTGCGCCTATGGCCGGTCGGGGGTGTCCTTCCTCCACAACGCCCTGTCCATTGTGCTGATCCGCATTCCGGGGGCCTATCTCATGTCCCTGCTGTTCCCGGAAACGCTGCTGCCCATGGGCTGCGCCGCCGCGGCCGGCTCGCTGCTGTCGGTGGTGGTCTGTTTGATTGCGATGGCCTGGCTGCGGCGCAAAGGCGCCCTGGACCGGCCGGCGGCGGTGTGAAGGTTCACAAAATCCTCAAACAAATCGGGTTGACATTCCCGGGAGGCTGTGATACAGTGTAGGCGTTTGATAGGTAAGGCTCCTACAGGGATATGGGCTGCTGCCGCAAAACGGTGGAGACACCGTGCGCAGGTCTGAACAGGATGCGTCGCAACAAGGCGCATCATAATGCAGCTACACCGCCCTGCAGAGCTAAAGCTCAGGCGAACGTATGTGTGTTTTTTGCCCGCTTGTCCTGTCGGACGAGCGGGATTTTGTTTTTTGGTCCAGAAAGGCAGGTGGATGCAATGGACCCCAGCAGTAGACGAAGGCGGGCAGACCACAGACAGCACAGCCATTGGAGAGGGTACAGGCATCCCGGCCTGATGCCTTGATTCCGTGCGCTCTGTGCGTCCGTGATCTGCCGGAAACGGTGGAGACGGGCGCTTTTTTGCGCCCTTCTCCCGGGAAAGGAGGATCACATCATGATGATGAAATGGATCAAAGCATATGCCGCGGCGCAGAACACCGCCGCCAAGCTGTCGGATGCACGTCTGCGGGAGGCTGCGGCCTGCACCGAACAGGAACTGATGGAAAAGCTGGGCACTGCCCCGGCCGGCCTGACCGAGGAACAGGCCGAGGCCGCCCGGGAAACCTTTGGGGCCAACCGTCTGGCCCGGGTCAAGCGCAAGAGCGGTCCCCGGCGGCTGCTGGAGGCCTTCGCCGATCCGTTCTCGCTGGTGCTGCTGCTGTTGGCGGTGGTGTCGGCCCTGACGGATGTGGTGTTTGCCCCGCCGGCAGAGCGGAGCTATACCACGGTGGTCATCATCACCGTCATGGTGGTGGTGTCGGGGGTGCTGCGGTTTGTCCAGGAGACCCGCAGCAGCAACGTGGCCGAAAAGCTCACCGCCATGATTCACACCACCGCCTGCATGGAGCGGGAGGGCGTGCGGGCCGAGCGCCCCATGGAGGAGATCGTGGTGGGGGATATCATCCATCTGTCGGCCGGGGATATGATCCCGGCGGACCTGCGGATTCTCAGCGCCAAGGATCTGTTTTTGAGCCAGTCGGCCCTCACCGGCGAGAGCGAGCCGGTGGAAAAGTGGGGCGAGCCCGACAGCCGGGACCTGCCCCTGACCGAGCTGCCCTGCCTGGTCTTTCAGGGCAGCACCGTGGTCAGCGGCAGCGCCCGCGCGGTGGCGGTGGCCGTGGGCGGCAATACCATGTTCGGCGCCATCGCCCGGACCCTGAGCGACAAGCCCCCCAAGACCGCCTTTGACAAGGGCATCGGCTCGGTATCCCGGCTGCTGATCCGGTTTATGGCGGTGATGGCCCCGGTGGTCCTGCTGCTGAACGGCTTCACCAAGGGCAGCTGGATGGAGGCTCTGCTGTTCGCCATCTCGGTGGCGGTGGGCCTGACCCCTGAGATGCTGCCCATGATCGTCACCACCTCTCTGGCCAAGGGCGCCCTGGCCATGAGCAAGCAGAAGGTCATCATCAAGAACCTGAACGCCATCCAGAACCTGGGCTCGGTGGACATCCTCTGCACCGACAAGACCGGCACCCTGACCCAGGACAAGGTGGTGCTGGAAATGCACCTGGACATCGACGGCCGGCCCAACGACCGGGTTCTGCGCCACGCCTTTTTGAACAGCTGGTTTCAGACCGGGCTGAAAAACCTGATCGACCTGGCGGTCATCGAAAAGCAGCAGGAGCTGGGGGCCGAAACCCTGGTCCAGACCTACCGCAAGGTGGACGAGGTGCCCTTTGACTTTGAGCGCCGCCGGATGAGCGTGGTGGTCTGCGATACCGCCGGCAAGACCCAGATGGTCACCAAGGGCGCAGTGGAGGAGATGCTGTCCTGCTGCGCCTGGGCCGAACGGGACGGCCAGCCTCTGCCCCTGACCGATGACCTGCGCCGCCAGGTGCTGGCTCAGGCCGACCGGATGAACGCCCAGGGAATGCGGGTGATTGCGGTGGCCCAGAAGAGCAATCCCGCCCCGGTGGGCCAGTTCTCCACCGCCGATGAGTGCGATATGGTGCTGATCGGTTTCCTGGCCTTCCTGGACCCGCCCAAGGCCACTGCGGCCGCCGCCATTGAGGCCCTGAACAACTACGGCGTTCAGGTCAAGATCCTCACCGGCGACAACGAAAAGGTCACCTGCGCCATCTGCGGCCAGGTGGGCCTGCCGGCTGACCGGGTGCTGCTGGGCAGCGAGATGGACGCCCTCAGCGACGAGGAACTGGCCCGCCGCGCCGAGGCGGTGTCGGTGTTCGCCAAGCTGTCCCCGGCCCAGAAGGCCCGCATCATCCAGCTGCTGCGGAAAAACGGCCACTGCGTGGGCTATATGGGGGACGGCATCAACGATGCCGCCGCCCTGCGGGCCGCGGATGTCAGCATCTCGGTGGACACCGCCGTGGATATCGCCAAGGAGTCGGCCTCCATTGTCCTGCTGGACAAGGACCTGATGGTGCTGGAGCAGGGCCTCATCGAGGGCCGCAAGACCTACGCCAACATGATGAAGTACATCAAGATGACCGTCTCCTCCAACTTCGGCAACATGCTGTCGGTGCTGGCAGCCAGCGCATTCCTGCCCTTCCTGCCCATGACCGCCCTCCAGCTGATTCTGCTGAACCTAGTGTACGACCTGTCCTGCACCGCCATTTCCTGGGACAACGTGGACGAGGACTATCTCCGGGCCCCTTGCCGCTGGGATGCCGGCGGCATCGGCCGGTTCATGTTCTGGAACGGCCCGGTAAGCTCGGTGTTTGACATCCTCACCTTCCTGCTGATGTACTTTGTGTTCTGCCCGGCCTCCGCCGGCGGCAAGCTGTACACCCAGCTCACCGACCCCGCCGCCAAAGACGCCTGGGCCGCCCTGTTCCAGACCGGCTGGTTTGTGGCCTCCATGTGGACCCAGACCATCGTCATCCACATGATCCGCACCCCCAAGCTGCCCCTGATCCAGAGCCGCGCCTCGGCCCCGCTCACCGCCCTGACGCTGGCGGGCATCGGCGTGGTGACCGCGCTGCCCTTTACGCCCCTGGCCCCGGCTCTGGGCCTGACCGCTCTGCCTGCGGGCTACTTCGCCGCCCTGGCGGGGATTGTGGCGGGCTATATCCTGCTGGAAAGCCTGGCCAAGAAGCACTACATCCGCCGGTATCACAACTGGCTGTAATCTGAAAAAGGAACACACCATGGAACACCCGACACAACCCGGCGGCCGCGATGGAATACCATCGGGCCGCGAGGTTCCCTCACAACGAAAAAATCCGCTGTTTCCGCCGGATGCCGGCAGGGAACATGCGGATTTTTTGTTGTCTGTGTTTTGGGTTATTCCCGGGTGATCTGCTGGAAGAAGGCCCGGGCCCGGTCCAGATCCTGGGCGTTGGGATGGCCCTTGGCCAGGCCGCCCACCAGCTTGAAGGGGCCGAAGGTGTCATAGCCCTTGCAGCCGAATTCTCCCGCCACGGTGCAGCCCCGCTCAGCGGCAAGGGCCCGCAGGGCCTTGGAGCCGGAGCCCTTGGCGCCGCCGTAGGTGCAGACGAAAAAGACCTTTTTGTTTTGGGGGAGGTACTGCCGGGCGAATTCCACCACGGCCTTGTGGTATTCAAACCCGTAAATCCCCGAGGCGAACCCGATGCAGTCGTAGTCCTCCAGATGGACGGCCTGCCGGGTCCGCACGTCCACCAGGTCGGCGGCGCCCTCCCGGGCCATGGCCTGCACCACCTGCAGGGTGTTGCCGTGGTGGAACGAAAGATAACAGATTGCGGTTTTCATGGCGTTCTCCTTTGGGTCACCGGGCGTCCTGGTCCAGGGCCTCGATCAAAAAGCTCACCGGCCGGAAGCCGTCGTTGCAGGAAATCATGGCCGAACGGGGATTCTTCATCCAGCCGTCGTAGAAGTTCTGGCCGCCGTGGCTCAGAGCCAGCACAAAGGGGGACATGGTGTCCCAGGCGCTCTGACACAGGCCCTCCGGCTTTTCCCAGCCGTTGGCGATGAACACCTGGCCCGGCGTCAGGTCGCAGGCGTGAAGGATGGGGTTCTCATAGGCGGCAATGAGGTCGTCGTACCGCGCCATCCGCATGACGGTGATTCTGCATTGTTTCATGGCGGTTCCTCCTGTGGGGTGTGTGCCTATTGTAGCACACCGCCGCCTGAGAGGAAAGGGGAAGGGCGCTTGCTGAACGCGATATGGATTTCAAGACAAAAAGAAAAACACCCGGCAACCTTTTTGAGGATGCAGGGTGTTTTGGTGCGGCCGGGGGGATTCGAACCTCTGGCCTTTGGAGTCGGAGTCCAACGCTCTATCCAGCTGAGCTACGACCGCACATGAGCTGATGAAACCATCAGCATCAAAGAGTATACCATACTTTGGAGCAAAATGCAAATGGAATTTTTGGCGGGAACGGTCGACGGAACCGCCCTGCATTCTATTATATATAGGATGAAGTCAGCCCTTGCGGTTCCGCAGCCAGATGCGGTACAGGCCGTCGGACACCAGGTTCTCCCGGTAGAGGATGGAGGTGCGGCAGGCCTTGCGGAGGTTGGCGGGCAGGTTGCCGGTGGCATAGAAACGGGTCTCGGGGCCCAGTTCGGCCCGGAAGCGGTCGGCCAGACCGTCCAGCAGGCAGGCGGTGCCCAGCAGCAGACCGGCCTGGAGGCAGGCGGAAGTGTTCTTGCCCAGCACCGAGGCGGGAGCCGGGGCGGTGAGATCCACCTGGGGCAGCTGGGCGGTGTTCTGGACCAGGCTGGTCATGGAGAGTTGGGGACCGGGCAGGATGACGCCGCCCACCAGTTCCTTCTGGGCGTTGACCGCCATAATGGACAGGGCGGTGTCCGAGAAGATCACCGCCATGGGGGCCGGGCCTTCGGCCATGGCCGCCACCACGCCGCACAGCAGTTCGGCGCCCAGCTGGGCGGGCTGATCCAGACGGAGCTTGAGGCCGCTTTTCAGGCCGGGGCCCACCGTCATGATCCGCACCGAGGTGAGCATCCGCAGGGCGGCAATGACCTTCCCGGTGAGAGCCGGTACCACGCTGGCCAGAATGACCCCCTCAATCTGCTGGGGGTCGGCGTGGTGCAGGGTGAGAAGGTGGATCAGACGGATGGCGTATTCATCCGATGTGGCAGAAGCGGCAGACAGTTTCCCGGAGAAATGCAGGACGCCTCCTGCATAGGCGGCGACGGTGATATGGGTGTTGCCGATGTTGACGGTCAGAATCATGGCAGGCCTCTCTTATGACTTCCTATATATAATAGATAAGAACCTGCCTCTATTGTACGACGAGACAGGCAAAATCGCAAGTGAAAATAAAATCCTGAAAAAAGTTGAAAAAAGGGGTTGACAAAAAGAGGGAAAGGTAGTACTATATGTGAGCGCCCTGACGGGGCGGCCCACAAAGCGAAAAGAACTGAAAAACACTTCGAAAAAAGTGCTTGACAAGTTCGAAACGCTGTGGTAAAATAAACAGGTCGCCAGCCGAGAGGCTGAGCGGACAGGACCTTGAAAATTGAACAATATCGAATACTTGTAACGGAACCTTTAAAGTGTTGGAAACACTTAAAATTCCAAAAAGTAATTCATACAGGACGCAAGCGATTGCGTGCTGAGGATTGGATTTAAACACTGTTAAAGTGATTAAATATCATTTTATAAAGAGTTTGATCCTGGCTCAGGACGAACGCTGGCGGCGCGCCTAACA